>DASZNX010000147.1:0-4420 GCA_035551075.1 Gemmatimonadales bacterium
GCCGGCTTGCCCGAGCTGACGACCGTTGGCGCGCGCCGCGGCCATACGCTCGACTCCAAGAAGTTCCTCCAGCCCGCGTTCGGTTCGGGGGCCCTGGTGGGCCGTCCGTTCGGCAGCGGCTTCTATTCGCGCGCCGACTACGTCGAGATCGTGCGCTACGCGGCGGCGCGGCACATCGAGGTGATCCCCGAGATCGAGATGCCGGGCCATGCGCGCGCCGCGATCAAATCGATGGAGGCGCGCGCGGATACGCAGTACCGCCTCAGCGATCCGCAGGACCGCTCGGTCTACCAGTCGGTGCAAGGATATCCGGACAACGTGATCAATCCGGCGCTCGAGTCGACGTATCGCTTCATCGAGAAGGTGGTCAGCGAGCTGGCCGCGATGCATCAGGAGGCGGGCGCGCCGCTCCGTCACATCCACATGGGCGGCGACGAGGTGCCCGGGGGTGTGTGGGTCGGATCGCCCGCCGTTCAGACGTTCATGCAGGCCCACCATCTCACCAGCGTGGACGATCTCTGGTTCGCATTCTATGGCCGGATCGAGCAAATCCTGAAAGCGAAAGGTCTCGCGCCGTCTGGGTGGGAAGAGATCGCGGTGCGGAAGACACAGCGCGATGGGCGTCCGGTGAACATCCCCAATCCCGGTTTCGCGGAGCGTGGCTGGCGCGCGTACGTGTGGAACAACGTGGCGGGGTGGGGCGCAGAGGATCTCGCCTATCGTCTGGCGAACGGTGGGTACGACGTCGTGTTGAGTCCCGTCACCAACTACTACTTCGATCTCGCGTGGAATCAGAACCCGGAAGAGATCGGACTCGACTGGGGTGGCTATATCGACATGCAGAAGCCGTTCGCGTTCATCCCGTTCGACTACTACCGCAACACGCGCCTCGATCGCCGCGGCAATCCGTTGCCTCCCGGTGTGTTCGTCGGCAAAGACCGCCTGACCGATTACGGCCGCGGTCACATCGTCGGGATCCAGGGCAACCTGTGGTCGGAAACACTCGGTGGTGAGGGGCGGCTCGATTACATGATCGTGCCGAAGCTTTTCGGGCTTGCCGAGCGCGCGTGGGCTCCGGTCCCTGATTGGGTGCAGGAGAAGGACTCGGCTCGATCCGATTCACTGTTTCGTGAGGCCTGGTCACGAATCGTGAACGTCGTCGGCAAACGGGAGCTGCCCCGGCTCGATCGGGAAGTGCCTGGGCTCAACTACCGCATTCCGTCGCCGGGGCTGCGCGTGCGGGATGGCTCCGTATACACGAGCCTCGAATTGCCAGGATTTACGCTGCGTTACACCACCGACGGCAGCGAACCCACAGCCAAGAGTCCGATTGTTAAAGGGCCTATCCCGGCTCGCGGTACGATCCGGGTCGCGGCCTTCACTGCGAGCGGGCGCAAAGGCCATGTGGCGAGCATCAAAGCTCAATAGGGGGTAGCTTTTTGGGGTGATCACACACCGCTACCCCAACGGCCACGTCTTCTATCGCAAACTCGGTTACGAGTATCCCAAAATCGTCAAAGGAGAAGGCTGCTGGCTGATCGACGAGCGCGGCAAGCGCTACCTCGATGCCGTCGGCGGCGCGTATGTCGCAAACCTCGGCCACTCGAATCCCGAGATCGCCGATTCAATTGCCGAGCAGTGCCGGCAGTTTGGCTATCTGTCGGGCACGATGTTCACGCATGGGCCGGTCGAGAACCTCGCCGACGAGCTCGCCGACACGCTGCCGGGCGATCTTGCGAAACTCTACTTCCTTTGTAGTGGCTCGGAGGCCGTCGAAGCCGCGCTGAAGCTCGCGCGGCAGTACTGGGTGGAACGCGGCCAGCCCCGCAAGCACCGCATCATCGCGCTCGGCCCCGGCTATCACGGCAGCACGTTGCTCGCGCTGTCGGCCTCCGCCCGCGAGGCACACAAGGCGCCGTTCCGGCCGTGGCTCGTGGATGTACACCGGATTCCAGCGCCGTATCCCTATCGCTGCGAGTGCGGCGGCCAAGGGCCGGCCTGTCCCGTCTGCAGCGCCGCGGTCCTTGAAGAAGCCATCGAGCAACTCGGCGCCGAAAATGTCGCGGCGTTCATTGCCGAGCCGGTGGGCGGGTCATCGACCGGCGCCTCGACGCCGCGAGCCGATTACTTCAAGCGCGTGCGCGAGATCTGCGATCGCCACGACGTGCTCTTCATTGCAGATGAGGTGCTCGTCGGTGTCGGCCGCACGGGGACGTGGTGGGCGATCGAGCCGTACGACGTCACGCCGGACATCATGACGTTCGGAAAGGGAGTCTCAGGCGGTTACGCCGCACTCTCCGGAATCGCCGCGGGCCAGCGCGTGATCGACGCGATCGCTGAAGGCTCAGGCAGCTTTGTGCACGCGCAAACGTTCTCGCATCACCCCGTCGCCTGCGCGGCCGGCGTCGCGACCATGCGCTATCTGAAAAAGCACAAGCTGGTCGAGCGTTGCGCGCAAATGGGTGGGGTGCTGCACGAGCGGATTCGCCTGCTCGCCGAACTGCCGCACGTCGGCGACGTCCGCGGCCGCGGGTTGCTTGCGGGCTTTGAATTCGTCGAAGACAAAGCGAGTCGGGCGCCGTTCCCGCGCTCGGTGAAATTCGCGGAACGATTTGCCGATGCGGCGCTCGCTGCCGGATTGACCGTCTGGCCGAACGTCGGTCACGCCGACGGCACGAGCGGCGATGCCGCCCTGATCGCGCCGCCGTTCATCATCACGGAAACGGAAATCGACGAGATCGTGGCGCGGTTCACGACGGCACTCGAGAAGACGATCGCAGTGTCAAAGGTGCGCGCGTGACCACGGCGCAACCACTCCCGACCAACGTTCCCCCTCTCCGCAACGTGGAGAGCGGGCCCGAGGGTGAGGCCAAGATCACATACACGTCGGCGAACGTGGACTGGGAGCAGTTCCATCGCCAGTTCGACGACGCCCTCGCGCAGGTCCGGTCACAGATCGGTCGCGATCATCCGTTGCGGATCGCCGGCGTCGCGGTCGAATCCACGGCCCCGCCGATCGTGGATACGTCCCCAAGCGATACGCGCGTGGTGCTCGGCCGATTTGCGGCGGCCACGGCGGAACACGTCGACGCCGCAATTCGGGCGGCACAGGCGGCGCAGGCGGCATGGAGTCGGCGTCACTGGCGCGAGCGTGTGGCCCTGCTGCGCCGGGCGGCCACGGTGATTCGCGCACGCAAGTTCGAGCTCGCCGCAATCATGAGTCTCGAAGTGGGGAAGAGCAGGCTCGAGTCCATGGGCGACGCCGAAGAATCGGCGGACCTGATCGACTACTACTGCCAGCAGGTCGACGACGCGAACGGCTTCGTGCGGGAAATGGCGCAGGTCACTCCGGTCGAGCACAACACCGATGTGTTGCGCCCGTACGGGGTATTCGCCTGCATCGCGCCATTCAACTTCCCGCTCGCGCTGTCGACCGGGATGTCGTCCGCGGCGCTCGTCGCCGGGAACGCCGTCGTATACAAGCCCGCCGAAGACACGCCGTGGACGGGTCTCAAGTTGTACGAGGTCTATCGCGACGCGGGACTCCCGGCCGGCCTATTCAACTTCCTGTCGGGGCACGGATCCGAGACGGGCGAGGCGATGTGGCGGCATCCGCAGATTGATGGCGTCGTATTCACGGGATCCAAAGAAGTCGGGATGCGCATTTACCACGGTCTTTCGACCCGCTGGATCAAGCCCTGTCTGCTCGAGCTGGGCGGCAAGAACGCGGCGATCGTCATGGACACCGCGGATCTCGATGCCGCGGCGGAGGGCGTCACGCGCTCGGCGTTCGGGCTCCAGAATCAGAAGTGCAGCGCGACCTCCCGCGTGTACGTCCATCAGAGCGTCGCGCAGCGATTCCTGGACGTGCTCCTCGACAAAACCCAGACCCTGCGCATCGGCGATCCAACGGAACGCGACGTCTTTTTTGGGCCGGTGATCAACGCCGATGCCGTCACGAAGTTCGAGCGGGCCGTTTGCCAGGCGCGGGCGGAAGGCCAGATCCTGCTGGGCGGCGCGCGGCTCAGAGGTGAGCCGCTGGACCACGGTCATTACGTGGCGCCGACGATCGCTACGCTGCCCCTCACGTCGACGCTCTTCCGCGAGGAGTTGTTTGTCCCGTTCCTTGCGGTTGGCGTTGTGTCGAGTCTCGATGAGGCCATCGCCGAAACGAACGAAACGGATTACGGCCTCACGGCGGGCCTCTTCTCGCAGCAGGAGACAGAGATCGCGCGCTTCTTCGACGAAGTGGAGGCCGGCGTCTGCTATGTGAATAAGCGCACCGGCGCGACGACGGGCGCGTGGCCAGGAGCGCAGCCGTTCACGGGATGGAAAGGCTCCGGCTCGACAGGGAAGGGCGGCTGCGGCCCCTACTACGTCGCGCAATTCATGCGCGAGCAGAGTCGCACGGTGATCGAAC
>DASZNX010000148.1:0-2691 GCA_035551075.1 Gemmatimonadales bacterium
CACGACATGCAGGCGCTCGCCGCCATGCTCTTCGATCCAGGCGAAGTTGTGGTGGTTGTGCACCAGCTCCGTCTCGCGCGCGCCGAGGATCGAGACGACCTTGCGGGCGACCCATTCGCGGCCGGCGTACGCGTAGCGACCGGCAAGGTTCATGAGCTGCCAGTACGCATCGCCAATCGGCGCATGCACGTCGAGGAGCGTTTCGCGCTCGGGCGCGCGCTCGCCCCACTGCTTGTTCTGCGACAGCGCGAGAAAACCGTGCGCCACGCCGTAGCCGAACCCGCGCGAGCCGAAATGCACGCCGACCCAGATGCGGTCCTCCTCATCGGCGAACACGTCCACATAGTGATTTCCCGAGCCGACGGTGCCGAGCTGCTCACGCGCCTTGGCGCGCAGCCGATCGCGCTCGTGCCGGTCAGGCACGGCGTCCCACGCGGGATCCTCGAACAGCGGATCCTCCTTGGGCGCATCCTGGGCGCGATTTTTCAGGCCCACGCCGAACGACAGCGACGCCTGGATTTCATCGGCGAGTTCGCGCAGCCGTCCCTGAATCTGCGGCAGCCTGAAATCGGTGCGGATCGCGGCGTTGCCGCAGGCGATGTCGAACCCGACGCCAACGACGGACACTTTGTCGCGATACGCGGCAACGCCACCGATCGGCATGACGTAGCCGAGATGGCCGTCCGCCATGAGCGCCGCACGCTCCGCGCGGCTCGCGACATCGCGCAGCTGCTCGAGTGTGTTCGGCTCGTGCGAGCCAAAGATTTCGATCTTCTCCATCGTACTCACTCCCCTGGCCTGTCTCCGTTCCGGAGAGGCGGAACGCAGACCGGTTCATGATACCCTGCCGGGATGAGAGGGCCACCCTTTGCCCGCGCACCCACCCCGGCGCCGCTCACTGATCAATCGAACTCCGGCGGCACTTCCTTCTCGCGTTGCTTGCGCCACAGCCGCCAGAGCTCCCGCGTCTCGGTCGAGGACTGTGCCAGCCCCTCGATGGTCTGGGACTTGATCTTCACCCTGCCCCCGGCCACGTCGACGAACGTGATCCAGCGGGGCCGCGGCCACCGCTCGAGCTCGCACTCGATGTGCCGCGCCATCACGGTGCTGACGATGTAATCGAACTGCGGCGTCAGCACGACGTGGTAGCCGGGATGGAGGAGCACCTCTTCGTGCTCCGACTGCGCGGCCTTTTCACGCTTCTCTAATTCGCTCATAACTCCGCCTCTGGCTCGGCCCGAGCGTTCCGTCCCGTTCGGGAGTCGCGGTCCTTCGGGGACTTCCCGCCCGGACCGGGCCAAAAACAATTCGCCCCACCGCGTGATCGGCACGGGGTGGGGCGAGCGCGAAATACCGTGGAATCGCGTGCTTTAGCGCTGTGCTCCCGTGCCGAATGGATCGCTCCCGTATGCGGGGCAGATATCACCCGCCCGTCGGAAGGCGAGCCTCCCGACGTCTGGACTATCGATCAGCGTGAGCTGCACCGAACCAAGCATGTGAGTCTCCGAAAATAAAAATCGCGTCACCGTGGCCACACTCCGAGCAGCCAAGACGGGACGCGACTCCCTTGAAGCGAGGGGAACTCTAAAAACGAGTTCCTAAACTGTCAAGGCCACAACCGATACAACGTCCGAGGAAATGCAATGGCCTCGCGTATGTGCGGGATGCCGCAGATCCACGCGACCGTGCGCTCGACGCCGAGTCCGAATCCCGCGTGCACGAACGTGCCGTACTTCCGCAGATCGAGATACCACGAGTACGCTTCCTCCGGCAACTTCTCGGCGCGAATGCGCGCGAGCAATTTGTCGTAATCATCCTCGCGCTGGCTGCCGCCGATGATCTCGCCGTATCCCTCAGGCGCAAGACAGTCGTTGTTCAACACGGTGCGCGGGTCGTCCGGGTTCTCCTTCATATAGAAAGCCTTCACGGACTTCGGGTAGTTGTAGACGAAAACCGGCCGGTCATATTGCTTGGCCAGCAGCGTCTCGTCATCCCCACCCAAATCGCGGCCCCATTCGATGTCGCCGCCAAGCGATTTCAGCTTGGCCACTGCGTCGGTGTACGAGATGCGATGGAACGGCGGCACCACCCGCTCGAGCGGCGCGAGGTCGCGACCCAGCTCGGCCAGGTCGGCTTTGCGGCGCTCGAGGCAGCGCTGCACGATGTAGGACACGAAGTCTTCCTGCAGCCGCATGTTGGCGGCTGAGTCGTTCCACGCGACCTCGGGCTCGACCATCCAGAATTCGGTCAGGTGCCGGCGGGTTTTCGATTTCTCCGCTCGAAACGTGGGACCGAAGCAATAGACTTTCCCGAGCGCCGCGGCCGCCGCTTCGACGTAGAGCTGGCCCGTCTGCGCGAGATACGCCTTGCCGAGGTCGAAGTAGTCCACGGAAAAGAGCGTCCCGGCATGCTCGCCGATCGAGCCGGTCAGAATCGGGGTGTCCACGAGCGTGAAGTGCCGCTCGTAGAAGAAATCGCGTATCGCCTGCTCCACTTCATTACGCACGCGCGCGATCGCTACCTGCTGCTTGGAGCGGAGCCACAGGTGGCGATGTTCGAACAGGAACGCGACCCCGTGCTCCTTGGGGGTGATCGGGAACTCGGGACTCGGTCCCAGGGTCTTGAGATCCGTTGCCTGAAGCTCGACGCCGCCCGGGGCGCGGGCGTCGACGCGCACATTGCCGGTGACCT
>DASZNX010000149.1:0-3023 GCA_035551075.1 Gemmatimonadales bacterium
AAGATGCGGCGCCGAGCTGAAAGATTCACAAATGCAATTCTACCACAGACGACGGGCGCCGTCGGCTTCAAGCGCGTGCTAGGCGGCACACCGCCCAGCCAAGCGTCGAGTGACCCTCGATCGGCCCCGGCTACCGCTTCCAGGACGCGAGGTGCTAGTTGACGGCGTAGCCTAGCGGGAGGGTGAGAGCTGTGGCCACCTGAATCACATCCAAGGTGCTGTCTCCCCGTGCGAGAAGCCACTCATCGGTCGACCAGTCGAGTCCCTGAGGTCGATAAATGCGTCCCACTCGAGTCACCTGGCGCGCCCCGTGCCGTCAGCACCAACTACAAAGATCGCCCCGGCCTCGGACGATAAGTCGCCACTCCAATAGGCGATCCGGTCGCCGCTCGGTGACCATCGGGGACGCAGGCCGTCGCCAACGAGCAGCCGGTCCACATTCGGGAAGCATATGGGGGCTGCACCAATCAGCGCGGACACCCAGTGCACCGCGCTCTCCGCCTGCTTGCTCCCAATGAGAAGGTCGCGAAGCCACTGACGCGCGCGACGTCTTCAGGGTCGTGACTCGCCCGCGCGACGAGTCGCCGGCGACGGTGCTCGCCCCTACCGTCTGTGGTCTTCTTTGCTGTAGACGGCCACGTACGCGACCTTCATCGGCACGCCGCTGATCGTCGCCGGCGTGACGACCTCCGGGAACGGCGTCGAGCCGCTGCAGCCGCCCGTGTGGGGGAAGAAGTTGCACTCGGCCCACGGAAACGCCCCGCCCACGGCGACGTCGAGGATCACGAAGAAGCCGTGGTCGGTCGCGTTCTCCCAGACGTCGGCCGGCACCTGCGTTGCCGTGATCGTGAAGTAGTTGCGTCCGTCCAGGTAGAAGCGGAGCTGGTTCGGCTCGACGCTGCGGTCGAGCTCCATCGCGTAGGTGTGGAAGCGGTCCTGCAGTGTCGCGTCGTCGATCGTGCCGCCGATGCCGCTCGTCTCGTTGCACGGGCCGCCGGAGGGGACGCCGCAGTGGAGCGTGGCGAAGGCCGTCGGCCGGCCGTTGACGTTTTCCATCACGTCGATCTCCCCGATGCTCGGCCAGTTGAGGTAGTTGCCGCGGAACGGTGCGCCGAGCATCCAGAAGGCCGGCCAGTAGCCGGCGGCCTCCGGGCCGACGCCGGTCGCGGGCAGTTGGATCGCCGCCTGGACGCGGAGGATGCCGTGGTCGCCAGCGCTGAAGTTCGTCTTCCGCGTCTCGATCCGGCCGGAGGTCCAGGTGCCGTCGGCGTCGCGAACGGGCGTGATCAGCAGGTTCCCGTCGCCGTCGAGCGAGACGTTGCGGGTGCTGCTCGTCATCGTCTCGATCTCGAAGGTGCCCCAATGGCTCGGGCAGCCGGCGCAGCCGTAGCCCGTACCCGTGTCGTAGATCCACTTGCCGGGCTCGACCGGCTGGCCGGCGGCGCCGTTGAAGTCGTCCTTCCAGATCAACGCGAAGCCCGGCGGCGCTGGCGGCACGTCCGACGACGCGACGCGGCCCGGCTTCGCCGCCCCCGAGGGCGGCTCAACGTGTCCGGCGATATTTTGGGAGGAACTCGGCGGCGCTGCTTGCACAGGATCGACGGCGGCATCAACCGACGGAACGGGTTGCATAGCGTCGCGCTCTGAGCAACCCAAGGCGAACCAGAAAATGACAACTGCTAAGCGCCTCATAGAAACCTCCTTGCCCGAACTCTATGGCCCGGATTTGGTGCCGCCTAACGAAATGCGCTTAAGCTGCGGCGCCGAGCTTGCATGTCCACAAAACGCAAGTTTACCGCAGTTGACGGGTGCCGCCAGCTTCAAGCGCGTGTTAGGCAGCAACGGGGCTGGACGCAGCCCTGGCGATTCCCAACCCATAATAGCTGAGCCAGAGAAATGCCGGTACGTTGGCGAAGATTAGCGGCTCGAGAAAGAACAATCCCGTGGCGGACCCGATGCCGCGGCCCCAGGACAGAATCACCACGATCAGTCCACCCCACGCGACGGATCGTGGCATTGGCACCGTCGGACGTCGAACCTCGAGGACAGCAACGCCCGTGAGCCCGGCAAGAAATAGCGGATTGCCTAGCCAGCCGTATCCCAGCAGCAGGCGATTAAACGCGTCGTAGAGCAATGGATCCGAAATGGGTGCGCCGCGGGCCGTCAGGTAGTGCATGACCCACCCATTGATGAGTGCGACCCCGGTGAAGAACACCATGCCAACGGTCATGGCGCCCCAGCTCAGGGCAGCCACCCAAGGGTGAGTCACTTCGTTGCCAGCGACGAGAACCAATAAGGTGCCCAAAACGCAAAGAACAAACCCGGCGGCGATCGCGATATGAATCGGACCCCACCAGGGTGTGTTCATCAGAACCGAAGGGCGTTCCTCAAATCCGCCTGCTGGCACCGGGTGAAAGACGAGTCCGATAGCCACGAGAACGCCCGCGGCAGTGAGGATGTAGCCCCCCGCCCGCGCTGCATCAGGATTTCGCAGATTCATCCGGGTGGGATCTCGGTTGCTGCCTAACGAGATGCGCTTAAGCTGCGGCGCGTTGCTTTCACTTTCACAAACCGAGGGCCTCCACAACAAGGCGGCGCCGGCAGCTTCAAGCGCGTGTTAGGCTGCCCGACGCATCAGCGCGTGGATTAAGGCGCCGAAACTCGTCGGCCATGCTTTGAGTGCGGAACTCAAAGGAGATCACGTCCTCCCCTGGTACGATGCTAAGTGGTGGAGGAAAAACAAGCCTCAGCAGGGCTAATACAAACGTCACTGGGAACATTATTAGCGCGGCGCGACCCCCGGGAGCCCAGAGGTTGGATAGTGACTTCATGTATTCCATAAAGACCATGATGGAAATCCCAGCGCCAAGAATGAAGAGAGGACCTTGACCACTCAGGAAGCGTCGGGCGTGGAGTCGTGGCGAGCATCCCGCGCAGCACGGCACTTTCAGTGAGTATGATCCCTCGAGGAACGAGTGTCCGTCGCGCAATTCAGGAGCGAACAGGAACGCTTGATGTTGAGG
>DASZNX010000150.1:0-12968 GCA_035551075.1 Gemmatimonadales bacterium
GGTCCACACCTCGATTACGCCTCCGGCATGCCCCGCGCCATAGCGCATGGTCGCGTCGGGGCCATTGAGATGGCGCATACGTTGCACTTCGAGAACCGGGACGTTGTGGAGCCCGCTGACGTCGCCAAACAGGAAGCCATCGACGTAGACTTTGAGCTCGCCGGCACTGGGATCGACCACACTGACTGGCCCGCGGCCATGGAGCCAGTTAGGCCGAAACTGTTGCACCAGGGCATAGGCGTCGGTGGCCGTCGATCGCTCGAACTCCTCGCGCTCGAGCAGGTCCTGGTCTCCCGGGCCTCTCCGCGGGCGCAGGGCGACCCGCACCGTATCTGGCGCGGGCGGGGAACGGCTGACCCCCACTCCGGAAGCCACTGTCTGAGGCACCAGGGTCGGGGAGGAAGCCGGAGGCGGCGCGGGCGGGGGGGGCTCCAGCGGCTGGGGCTCCAATGGTAACGCGACCACGACCGCGGGCGCCGCCTCGGGTTCGGCGCGATACACGACCGCGCCGCGGTTCGATTTGATTTCGGTCGTGCTGCCTCCCACCTCGTGGAATCCAATGACCTGCGGCACGCGCTCCTGGCCGTTGTTCAGCAGCACGACTTGCGCGAGCGGCATGCGCAACACCCACTCGCGCACGATCCACGCGCCCGTCGGTACCCGCATGAAGTCGATCCGACCACCCGCGCGCGGCTCGACTATCCGCTCGGGTAATTGCGTATACGAAAACTCGAGGTAGCGAAGCTCGCCGCTCTCGCGATCGACCCATAACGTGCCTTTGACGTCGGGCAGCGTGCGATTACGCGCGGGCGCGAACGCGAGGCCCATCAGTCCGTTGGCCGCCTTCGTTTCGAAACAGTGCGTGCGCAGGAACGGATCGGACAGCAGCACATCGGCGTCGGGCGCGTGGTACGTCCAGCCGTCCTTTGTGACGACCACGTACCCCTTCTCCGCGAGCTCGGCGGCCGGCGCGCTCTTGAACGGCACCTGCTGAAAGCCGATCTCACTCCACGATGAATCGGGGCCGGCGCGGCGCCCGTTCGCGGTCAACTCCCGCTGGACATGGCTGATTTCGTACCAATAGCCGGACTCGCGCGTCGTCCACGCCACCGCCGCCAGCGCTTCGCGCACTTCTTCCCACAGCGCCGCGACCGAGGGTCCCGCCCCCGCCCCCGATTGGACGTCGCATTGGCGTTCCCCCGCGATGACGACCTCCTTGAGCGCCACCGGTATCGGATCGATTGCCGTGTTGTAACTCGTAACTTCGCCCGGATGGAGGGACAGGGCAGGCGAGACGTAGGGACGAAAGCCGATACGCTTGAATCGCAGGTGGTACGTGCCGGCGGCGGGCGCGGTCAGGCCGAATTGCCCGGCGCCGTCGGTGATCGTGCGGGCGCGCTCGACCCCTCCCTCGTCTACCAACGTGACGAACGCACCGGCGATTGCCGTGCGGGTGATGCTATCGCTGAGTTGACCACGGACGGCCTGTCCCTCGAGCGTGCCGGTGAGCGCGGACATCACGGGCAGCGCGAAGGCGACGAGCCGGAGCAGCCTCATGGTTCAGGGACCCTGGTGCTCCCACCAGCGGAAGCGTTGCGGTTCGAGCTTCGCGAGCTTGTAGAGATTCCGTGCAAACCGTCCGACGAAAAGGGCGACCATGCCGATGAGAATCGCGGTGAGCGTCCAGTTCGCGACGTTCGCGACCAGGCTGTGCGGGCGTGGAAACAGGAGCAACAGCGTATTGAGCATGATCAGCAGGAGACGCACCTCGGTCGGCCCGATGCGCCCGTAGGAAATCTTGAACACACCGAATACGCTCGACTCGAGATAGACATTGATGGATAGCGCGAGATAAACGACCACGAGGCCGAGGGCGATCGCGAGGCCGACGTAGGGCGAGAGCCCGATGCCGAGTCCGATGACGGTGGTGGAAAAGGCATCGACGACGTGATCGAGGTAGTAGCCGTACTTTGGGCGTTGCGTGTTGCGAAACCGCGCCAGCGTTCCATCCAGGCTGTCGCCGAGCCAATTCACGACCAGCATCGCGCTCGCGGCCCAGAGCCAGCGCGCATCGTAGTTCGTCAGCGCATACGCGAGGCCGGCGCCGACCGCGCCAAGCGTGCCCAGCGCGGTGAGATGGTTGGACCGGATGGTGCGGGGCACCCGGGGCGCGAGCCAGAGCAACACGGGCCGCTCGAACTTCGCGAGCAGAAACGTCATCTCGCGCTTAGATGACGCTGCCTCGGAGCTGGCGCTCATAACGCAACCTTCCGGGCGAGGTTTAAGTCCAGCGGAGGGCACAGGATTCGAACCTGTAAGGGCTTGCGCCCGCCGGTTTTCAAGACCGGTGCCTTAGCCATTCGGCCAGCCCTCCCGGCTTTCTAACCTAGCGGACCCCAAGCGAGGTTAGAAGCATGGCGTATGACTTGTTGCGCGGTTCCCTATAGGTCACTTGCTGCCCTTCCGGCTTTCGGGTTACCTTCGGGGCCCTCAATTTGGACAATTCTGGGACCAATGATGTCGATTTCCCGATGTCTGTTTCGACGTACTGAGGACGGCAGGTTGGAACTAGGGCGCGGGACCTCCCGTTACGTCAAGGGCTGTCCGGCCGAATCACATTCCCGGGAAAATTTTCGCCTATGAAACTCTCTGACACCGCCATTCGACGACCTGTGCTCGCCAGCATGCTCTCGGCGGCGCTGGTGCTCTTTGGCGTGATCGGCTACACGCGCCTCTCAGTGCGCGAGCTTCCCGATATCGATCCGCCGGTCATCTCGGTGACCACCGTGTTGCCAGGGGCGAACGCGCAAGTGGTCGAGACCGCGGTCACCGACGTGCTCGAGGAAGAGCTCTCGACCATCCAGGGCATCCGCACAATGAGCAGCACCTCGGCGGAGGAGACGAGCAACATCACGCTGGAGTTCACGCTCGACCGGCCGGTGGACGTCGCCGCGCAGGACGTGCGCGACAAGGTATCGCGCGTGCGTGGGCGTCTGCCGATCGATGTGCTCGAGCCGGTGATCGCGAAGCAGTCGGCGGACGCGCAGCCGTTCTTCTGGCTGGCGCTCTCCAGCAACAACTACGACCTGATGCAGCTCTCGGACGTCGCCGACCGGCTGGTGAAGGCGCGGCTGCAGAGCCTGCCTGGTGTCGGCAGCGCGCAAATCTTCGGCGAGCGGCGCTATTCGATGCGCGTGTGGGTCGACCCGCAGGCGCTGTCGGCGAGAGCGCTTACCGTGCAGGACATCGAAAACGCAATCACCTCGCGCAACGTCGAGATTCCGGCCGGCCGGATCGAATCGACGCGCCGCGAATTTTCTGTGCGGTCGCTCGGCGAGCTGAAGACGCCGCAGGAGTTCGGCGAGCTCGTCGTCTCGAGCCAGGGCACGCAGCTGGTCAAGCTCAAAGACGTCGCGCGTGTCGAGGTCGGTCCCGAGGACGATCGCTCGATCTTCCGCTGGAACGGGTCCCCCTCGGTTGCCATCGGCGTGGTGCGGCAGTCGAAGGCCAACCTGATCGATGTGGCGAAACGAATCCGCGAGGCGCTGCCGGCAATCCAGCAGACTCTTCCCACGGGCGTGAAGCTCGAGAGCGCGTACGACGGCTCCGTGTTCGTGACGCACTCGATCAACGACGCCAAACTGACGCTGGTGATCGCGGCAATACTGGTCGTGCTGATCATCTTCGTGTTCCTGCGCAACGTCCGGGCCACGATCATTCCCGGGCTCGCGATTCCCACGTCGATCGTCGCGACATTCGCGATCATGTATTTCCTCGGCTTTTCGATCAACAACTTTACTCTGCTCGCGCTGACGATCGCGATCGGCATCGTGGTGGACGACGCCATCATCGTGCTCGAAAACGCCTTCCGGCACCAGGAAGAGCTGCACGAAGAACCGGAGCAGGCGGCGATCAACGGCACGAACGAAATCGGATTCGCGGTCATCGCGACCACGATCGCGCTGGTGGCGGTGTTCAGCCCGCTCGCGTTTCTGACGGGCACAGCGGGGCGGTTGCTCAGCGAGTTCGGTGTCGCGGTCGCGGGCGCCGTCGTGATCTCGGGTTTCGTCGCGCTGACGCTCACGCCCATGCTCTGCGCCAAGATTCTCCGGATGCAGCATCAGCACGGAAAAATCTTCCAGATGTTCGAGCGTGGCTTCAACGCGCTGTCGGAGCGATATACGCAGTTGCTGCGGAAGGCCATCGATCATCGCACGTGGGTGTTCTGGGGCACGATCGGCGCTGTGGCGGTGATCGTGTTCTTCATATTCGGATCGCCGGCGGCGCACATACCACTCCTGGGGCGACTCCAAGGCATTACGCGGCTGCAAAGCGAGCTGATCCCGGAAGACGATCGTGGCTTCTTCCTGATTATCGTGCGCGGCCCGGAAGGCGCGTCACTCGATTACACCGACGGGTATACACGGCGGGTCGAGGACATCATCAGCAAGACGCCCGGTGTTCATGGCTACTTCACGATCGTCGGTGGATTCGCGGGCGGCGTGAATAGCGCATTCGTCGGCGTAATCATGAAAGACTGGGGCGAGCGGAAAGGCATCACGGTTGAGAAGACCGTAACCGGGCTATTTCCCAAGGTCTATTTCGGAATCCCCGGGGTCCAGGCTTTCCCGTATGCCCCCGGGGCGATTGGCTTCGCGCAGCCAATTCAGTACGTCGTCCAGAACCCCGATTTCACAAAACTCACCGGCCTCATGGGGCCGTTCGTCGGTCGCGTCTCACAGGTCAAGGGTCTCGCGAACGTTCAGACCGACTTGTTCGTGAACAAGCCGGAGCTGCGGGTGACGTTCGACCGCGACCGCGCCGAGGATCTTGGCGTGCCCGTCCGCGATGTCGCCAGCGCGCTGCAGACGTTCCTCGGCGGCCGCCGCGTCAGCACGTTCACGCGCAACGACAAGCTCTACTACGTGATGGTGCGACTCGATCCTAAGGATCGCGCGACGCCCAGCGACATGCGGGGGATCTATCTGCGAGGCAGGAACGGGCAGCTGGTTCAGCTCGACGCCTTGGCGAACGTCCAGGAGGGCGTCGGTGCGCGACAGATCAATCACTTCAACCGGATTCCGTCGTTCACGCTGTCCTCGTCGCTGCTGCCAGGCCTCGCGCAGGGCCCGGCACTCGATTCGATCGATGCCGTTGCGAAGCAGCTGCTGCCGCCCGGGACGACGACGGCGCTCGCCGGCGAGTCGCGCGAATACAAGGAGAGCGGGACCGCCATCTACTTCGCCTTCGTGATCGCGCTCATCGTCGTGTTCATGGTGCTCGCCTCGCAGTTCGAGTCGCTCCTGCATCCGTTGACGGTGCTGACTGCGGTGCCGCTCGCGATCGGCGGGGCGCTACTGACGCTGAAGTTCGCGGCGATCATCCACCGGTCGGGAGCAACGCTCAACTTGTACAGTCAGATCGGGATGATTCTCCTGATCGGACTCGTGGCGAAGAACTCGATTCTGCTCGTCGAGTACACCAACCAGCTCCGCGAAAAGGGGTTGGACACCGTAGCCGCCATTCTCGAGGCAGGGCGCATCCGGTTGCGCCCGATTCTCATGACGTCGGTGGCGACGATCATGGGCGCCGTGCCGGTGGCGTGGGGCGTCGGTGCGGGCTCGGCATCTCGCAAGCCGCTGGGTTATGCGATCGTCGGAGGTGTCTTCTTCTCGACCGCGCTGACGCTCTTCGTCGTCCCGGCCGCGTACATGGTAATTCCGGGTGTGCTCCGCTGGCTCGGCGGCTTGCCGGGACGGCTGTATCGGGTCGTTCTCCGTCGCCGCCAACCCATCCCGGCGGAGGGCGACTGATGCTTGCGTTGCTCCTCGCCCTGCAGGGACCGCTGGCTCCGACCCCGGATCCGGCGCCTGCCGACTCGCTGCCGCGTGTGTCGCTGACCGAGGCGTTGCAACGGTCCGCGCGACTCGACCCGAATTATGTGGCGGCGCTGGGACAGGTCGATAACGCCCAGTGGGCTCGGCGCAACGCATTCGCCGTGTTCGTGCTGCCCTCGGTGACGATTGGCGCCATCGCGCAGAAGACAAATCCGCAGAGCTTCTTTTTCACCAATCAGATCGTACGGGTCTCGACGACGTGGCAGGCGAACCTGGTCGCACGCTACGATCTGTTCACCGGCGGTCAAAAAGTCGCCGAGCTGTCCCGCTCGGCCGCGGAGCTCGAGGGAGCGCACGCGGATGAGCTGCGGCAGCGCTTTGCGACCGCGGAATTGACCGAATCGGACTATTACGCCGTCCTCGCGAATACCGAGCTCAATCGCGTCGCGCAGGATCGGCTGCGGCGCGCGGAGCAACAACTCGGCATCGCGCGAGCCCGCGTGCTGTCCGGCGCGGCGGTGTCCACCGACTCACTCAACCTGCGCCTCGAGCTGGCGCGCGCGCAGGTCGGCGCGCTCCAGCAAGTAGCCGCATTGCGCGAGTCGCGGCTCGAGCTGGGCCGCCGCATCGGCGCCGCCGGCCCCGTCGATGCCGTGCCCCTCGATACGGCACCGGCTCCCCAGCTGCCGGTCAGCCTGGCGGACGCGATTGCGGAGGCGGCACGTCAGGGCCCTGACTACCGCGTCGCGGCGGCGAACGAACGCGCGGCCAGCGCCGTGTACCGCTCCCAGCTGGGCAACTACCTGCCCCGCGCAACGCTGACCTTCAACGCGCTGGCGTTCGACACGCTGTTTTATCCCAAGCTGTTCAAGCAAACGCAGTTCACGCTTGGCATCACGTTACCGGTGTGGAACAACGGGCAACGCGAGCTGGCGCTCTCCGAGGCGCGCGTGAACAAGAACTTCGCGCGCGCGACGCGGGAAGACATGGATCGTGCCGTGCAGCACGACGTCACGGCGGCGTATGATGCCTACGAGACTGCCCGCGCCAGCGCGCAGGTGGCACGTGATGCCGTGGTCGTCGCGCGGGAAGGCTTCCGCGTTCAACAGACGCGTTACCAGGCCGGGGCCACGACGATTCTCGACCTGATCACGTCGCAGGTCGCTCTCTCTGAGGCCGAGGCCGCACGCGTGCAGGCCGAGTACTCCACGCGCCTGGCGCTCGCGGGTCTCGAAAGCATTCTGGGCCGTCGACTCTTTAGCGATAAGGGAAATCCGTAATGTCGCCCCGCTCCTTGGCAGTGTTGGTCGTGTTGGTCGCCGCAGCCGCCTGCAAAAAGGCGAAGTCCGCAGCTCCTGGCGCCGCCGGTGGCGCGGCAGGAGGCTTCCCTCCGACGCCGGTCGAGGTTGCGGCCGCCATTCGCGACACCGTGGTGGACGCGATTCAGGCGACCGGCCAGATCGAGGCGGTGCAGTCCACAGAGCTGCGTCCTGAGGTGTCCGGCCGAATCACCGAGATCCTCGTGCGTGAAGGTCAGCCGGTCGCGTCCGGCACGCCGCTCTTCAAGGTGGACGACGCGGAGCTGAAGGCGCAGGTCGCCCAGGCGCAGGCGGAGCGCGATCTCGCGCAGCGCGGGTTGGAGCGTACGAAGCAGCTCATTGCCCAGAATGCCGCGTCTCAAGCCGATCTCGAGAACGCGGACGCAACCGCGCGCTCCAAAGAGGCCTCCTATGATTTGCTGCGCACGCGCCTCGAGCGCACCGTTGTGCGCGCGCCGTTCGCCGGAGTGGCCGGCCGCCGGCTGGTGAGTATCGGCGACTACGTGACGCCGCAGACGCCGTTGATATCGCTGCAATCGGTGAACCCGCAGTACGCCGTGCTCCAGGTGCCCGAGCGCTATGCCGACCGGCTCCGCCTTGGACAGCTCGTGAGCTTCCAGGTGGGCGCGCTCCCCGGCAAGAACTTCTCAGGTGAAGTCGCTTTCGTTGATCCGGTCGTGGAGCTGCCGGGACGCACGATTCTCATCAAGGCACGCGTGCCGAACCCCGAGCGCCAGCTCCAGGCCGGCATGTTCATCGAGGCGCGCCTGGCGACCGACATCAGGCCCAACGCGATCGTCGTCCCGGAGGACGCGCTGCTGCCGCTCGGCGGCGCGACGTACGTGTGGGTGATCAAGGAGGGTAAGGCCGATCGCCGCGAAGTGACCGTCGGCGTGCGCACGGCCGGGTGGGCCGAGATCCACGGCGGCGGGATTGAAGCGGGCGATCAGGTCGTGGTCGGCGGGCTCGAGCGGCTGTTCCCCAACGCGCCGGTGATGCCGCAGGTCGTGCAGCGCTCGCGCCGGCCGCCGGCAGCACAAGAGTCCACGGCGACAAAGCCTGCGAGACGGGATTCCGCGGCTGCGGGGGCGGCAAGGCCGGCGGATCCGCCGCCCGCGAAGCCGAAGTCTTAGTGCCGGCGGGCGGGGGCGGGGGCTGGTGCCGGGGGCGGAGCAGTCGGCGCCTGCTGCGCCGGCTGCTCGGGTAACGGCTGTTGCAGCGGCGTCTCGGTATTCCGGAAGATGGCTTGCGCGAGCTGCTGCATGCGCGCCGACTCCGCCGACTTCGTCCCCTGTAAGACCTGCGCCATCGTGTAGTACGTCAGGCCATAGAGCGACAGAATTCCCTCGGACGGCTTATCCACCCATCCGCGCGGTCGCTGCCGCGCGGCGGCATCGGCGTGATAGACATCGAGCAGCAGATTGGTCGTGCGAGGCACGTTCACATAGCCGAGCGATTGCACGGCCCGCATCGAGTCTGATGGCGTCAGCGCCTGCTCGCGCAACACTCGCGTGAATCCCTGTCCCTCGAGGTGCGACGTCAACCCGAACTGATCCCCGTACAAACCCACCGTGCGCGAGTAAGAGATCGGCCGTTTGCCTAGCTGATCCTTGATGATCTGGAGCACGATGATGTCGGCGCGCTCGAGGTAGGGTTTGCCGAGCATCTGCGGATCCAGCGTCACATCGAGGGGGCCCAGGCGCACGGTTCGCTTCTGCTCGAGGACGTAGTACGGCTCGAGCGTCGCGAGCTGCTCGTCCGTGAAACTCATCAGCTTTCCCGCGGGCTTCGGCCATTGCCGCCCGCGGTAGATCGCGGGGGCCGCGGCCGAATCGAAATCGAACGTGGGGCGCCGCTGCAGCTGGCGGATGTACCAGTCGGTATTCGCGAGCGACAGATTGACGACCGTCACGTCCTTGCGAATTCCTTCAACTTCCTGCGCGTACCACAGCGGGAACGTGTCGTTGTCGCCCGCCGTGACGAGCACGCCGTACGGTTCGACCGATTGCAGGAGGTCGTAAGCAAAGTCGCGCGCCAGCGTTTCGCCCTTGCGCGACGCCGTGAGACGATTGCCGATCAGCGGAATGACCGCGAGCGCGAGTACGGGCGTGCCGTAGAGCCAGCGTCGCGAGTCGTAGGGATCGTTCTGCGGGAATCGTTCGGCGAGCCACTCCATGATCGAGCCAAAACCCATCGCGACCCAGATCCCCCACAACGCGAACGACGCGATGAAGAAGTAATCGCGCTCGCGCACCTCGTGAGCCCCCACGGGTTGCTCGCCGTGCTGGGAATAGCCGTACTTGAAATTCAAGTAGAAGACGAGCGCGAACGTAAACGAGACGACGAGGATCGTCATGCCGATCGCGCTGCGCCGGTCGGCGCGCCAGTGACGCATCGCGCCGCCCACACCGAGCCCCAGGAACAACACGGCGAGCAGACGTTGCGCCAGCGCGGACCAGTCGCGGCCGAACTGCCACGTGAAATACTGCCAGTAATTCACGAGCTGGGCCCAGTACAGCACGATGGTGTGGCCCGAGTTCGTGGCGCCGGGCGGCTGCGTCGGATTATCGAAGATCGAGGGCTTCCCGTATTGCTGGCGCGACAGCACGTCCCAAAGGGCGTGCCAGTTGGTTGGCTCACCCTCGTTGATCGGCGGAAAGAAGGCCGCCCGGATGGGCAAATAGGCGTAGACGGACAGGCCGATCACCATCACGAGGAGCGCCACCAGCGCGAAGGACGTGTTTTCCGCGAACCAGGCGGCGTATACGATCGCCGCGAGACACAACGCACCGGCGACGAGGATAATCTCCCAATGCTCCAATCCGAGGGTGATCAGCAGCAGCCAGATCCCGGTGACCACGAAGAACTGTGACCATTCCACCCGCCGCTCGTCCTCTGAGGCTGGTCGAACTTGTTTGATCGGCGGGAAGAGCAGCACCACGACGACCGAGCCGACCAGCACCCCCATCATGTGGTTCGTCGCCGTCAGGGCGAGCAGATATACGATCAGGAGCAGATAGTGATCGTGCGCTTCGCCGGGCGGCTGGTCGTCCCAGCGCACGATCAGCCAGAGGATCAGGGCGATGGAGAGCAAGGAGAGGGTGTAGACCTTCTCGTTCACTACAGACTGATTCCAGACCGTGAACGACGTCGCGGAGACGAGCGCCCCCGCCAGCGCGGCACAGCGCCTCGGCCACGTCGCGGGGACCACGCCCCGCAGCCAGCGCTCGGCAACGAGGAACCAGCAGCCGGCAGAGACGGCGCTGGTGGCGCCCGCGAACAAATTGATCCGTTCGGCGTATCCGGCGACCCACGGCACGAGCCCCCAGACGTGCGCCATCAGCACGAACAGCGGATTGCCCGGCGGGTGCGGAATGCCGAGGGTGGACGCCGCGGCGATGTACTCCGACGTGTCCCAGAATTGCGTCGTCGGGGCGAGCGTCAGAATGTAGAGGATAAGCGCGCCCACACTCACGCAGGCCGCCATCAGATACGGCGGCGACTGCACCTCGGGTAACGTGCCTGGGACACCGCCGTTATATGTGCGCACACCGGCCTGCATCGTTGTCATAGCGAAGGTTCAGTCAGGGAATTGCGTAAGAGGTATTCGCGAGAATCGAATCGCGGACGGCAATCGCGCGGGACGCGAGAGCGGGCTCGCGCTCGCGGAGCGCGGCCGCGATGGTGTCGTACACAAACACGTAGCCGATCAGGCTGTTCTGCGACGGCGCGTCGACCCAGCCGTGCGGCCGCCGGCGCGCGGCGGCTTTGCCGCCGATATAGACGTCGAACGCGAGTCGCTTGGTACGCGGCACGTTCACGAATCCCCGTCCCTCCAGGAGCCGGATACTGTCGTTGGCCACGACCGGTGCGGGCATGACCCGTCGCACGAGGCCTTCACCGATGAGATACGGAGACAGACCGAGCTGGTCGGCGATGTTGCCGGTCGAGGTCGAAAAATATATCGGCCGCTTGCCCAACTGGTCTTTGATGATCTGGAATACCGCGAGCTCGGACCGATCGAGGAACGGACGCCCTAGCGCTTTGGGATCGATGGTCACTTTGATCGGACCGACCGCGCCCTGCACGGCGCCCTGAAGTACGACGTAGGGGGGGAGCGTGTCGGCGCCTCCCGCCCCCGGCCGGCTGCGGTAATACGTGCTCATCCAGGGCGTTGTCGGTACGGGAACGCCCGGATACGGCACAGGCGGGCGCCGCTCGAGCTGCGACAGATACCAGTTGGTGTTCGCGAGCGACAACACCATCACACTGACGTCGCGCCGGATACCCTCGACCTCCTGCGTGTGCCAGAGCGGGAAGGTGTCGTTATCGCCGGTGGTGATCACGAGCGCGTAGGGATCGACGGACGCCAGCAAGTCGCGCCCGAAATCCCGCGCCACGGTCTCACCCTTGCGCGACGCGGTGATGTGATTGCCGATGAGCGGGATGAGCGCGATGAGGAACACCGGCGCCACGAGCTGCCAGGCGCGTGGTGACGGGATCCGCAGCGCACCGGCGAGCGCCTCAGCGAGTGCAGCGAAACCCATCCCTACCCAGATGCCCCACACGGCGAAGGAGGCGATGAAGAAGTAGTCGCGCTCGCGCACTTCGTGCGCGAGACCGGGCGAGGAATACGGCTGCGAGTAGCCCCACTTGAAGTTCAGATAGAAGACGAGGGCGACGGTCAACGTGCCGACGAGCGCCGTCATGGCCAGCGCTGAGCGGCGATCCGCGTGCCAGTGGCGCCACGCCCCGAGGATGCCCAGCGTGAAGAACAGCGCGGCGAGAATGTATTGCCACCGCACCGAGAAGTCATGGCCGAACTGCCATGAGAAATACTGCACGTAGTTGAGCAACTGTTGTCCGATCAGCACGATCGAGCGTCCCGGATTGCCTTCGCCCGGCGGATACATCGGATTGTCGAAGATCGAGGGCTTTCCGAACTGCTCGCGGTTCAGCACGGCGAGCAGATTCGGCCAGGTCCACGCATCGCCCTGATTCATATACGGATCGAGGTATGCGCGGATCGGAATGAACAGGTTCACACTCAACCCAATCACGGCGACCACGAGGGCGGCGATCAGAAAACGCGGCTTCAGCAGCACGCCGGGATCGGTCCACAAGACGTAGACCAGGACCGCGGGCGCGACGAGCAGGCCCATGAGCTGATTCGTGGCGGTGAGCGCGAGCAGGTACACGATCAACACCAGCAGGTTCTCGTTGCGATCCTCGGCCGGCTGGTCGGCCCAGCGGATCACCAGCCACAGGATGAGTGCGATCGAGAAGACGCTGATCGTGTACACCTTCTCGTTCGCGACCGCCTGATTCCACACCGTGAACACCGTCGCTCCGACCACCGTGCCGGCCACCGCGGCCACACGTCTCCAGAGTTGGGGAATCGCCGTCTCGCGCAGCCACCGTTCGGCGATGAGGAACCAGAGGCCCGCCGAGGCGGCGCTCGTCACTGCCGCGAGGAGATTGATCCGGCGGGCATAATCGGCGCCCAGCGGCAACAGTCCCCACACGTGCGCGACGATGATGAAGAACGGATTGCCGGGCGGATGCGGAATGCCGAGCGCGTGGGTGGCGGCGATGTACTCCGAGGCGTCCCAAAATGACGTCGTGGGGGCCAACGTGAGGACATAGACGACCAGTGCCGCGACCGAGATGCAGACCGCGATCAGGTACGGCGGATTATCGGCGCGTACCTGCGCGGGTGTTGTTGTGGACGGAAATTCAGTCGTTGTCACAGGCCAGTAATCTAGTGACGGAACTGCCGCATACCGGTCAGGATCATGGCAATCCCGTGCTC
>DASZNX010000151.1:0-9436 GCA_035551075.1 Gemmatimonadales bacterium
CAGGCACACGTCCATCTTGCCATCCGCGGGGTCGGCGTCGGGCGCGACCCGATAACTGCCGCCCGCCCACGTGCCATTGCATACCTCGACCATCATCATGTACCCCCGCTCGCGAAATCCGGGCGCGGCGATGTCGAACACTATCGGGTCGAACCGGAAGAACGTCTGGATGATCGGTACGAAATACGATAGAAAACCCTTCAAGCGATGCATGCGGTTGCGCGTCTGCACGACCGCGGGACCGAATCCGAAGCCAACGCTGTTCACGAACCATTCGTCAAGGACCCGTCCGGCGTCGAAGCGGCGCGATCGCGCGGTGACGATGCGCGCGACCGCGCGCGCGGGATCGTATCCATGGACGCCGATCAGTTTGGCAAAATCGTTGCCCGATCCCACGGGCACGACGCCGAGCGCGGCGTCCGTATTCGATTCGAGCAGCCCGTTCGCGACTTCGTGAACCGTGCCGTCGCCGCCGACGGCCACCACATGCCGGGCACCCTGACTCACCGCCTGCGCCGCGAGCATCCGGCCGTGACCGGGGCGATCGGTGCGCGAGATGTCCACCGCCCATCCCTGCGCCCGGAACGCGCGGGCGACCGCGCTCTCCGCGCGCTTCCCGGCACCGCGACCCGCGGCGGGATTGACGATGAGATGAGCCTGGAGCACGCGGCAACAAGATACAACTCGCCCGCCCTTTGAGGGGGCGGGCGAGGTGGGATCCAGCAACTGCTCAACGGGTTACGCGAGGTAGCGCTCGTCCCAATCCACCGCGTACTCGACGGCGCAGCGACCGCACCGCATGCGGGACGGGCGTCCATGAATCGAGACCCGATCCCGACACGACGGGCAGACGGCATAGTGCGGCCCGATCTGAATCGAGCGGGGCACGTTCCGCGGCCGCGGGACAATCGTCCATTTACGGGGTGGCGTGTTCGACATCTGCAGAAAGGCACGAACGACGGGGACCGGCTTACCTCTGACATCCACCAGGGCGGCCAGGCCATCGGCTTTGATGAGCCGGTACCAGGCGCCGCGGCGCAAACTACAGTTCAAATCGGCCTGCAAACGAGCCCATACCATCGGTTACACTCGGGCGTCGAAGGAACGAATACAGTGCTGAAACTCGGGGTCTCGCGTCAATGTGGAATGACCGAATCCACCGTGACGATGGTCACTCTAGACTTTCACGCCGTTTCCGTTGGCCGAATTGATCTCGAATTCTTTACGGCAGCGCGCGCATTCGAGCACGCGCGGCATTTTCTTGGGGAGCGGCGCGCGAGCTCGGCAGTTCGGGCAAACGGCGTAGGTTCCCCGCAGGTGTGGCGGAGCTTTGCGGTGTGCCTCTTCCGGTGCGGTGACGATGGTCCAGTGCTGCGGCGGGCGCTGCTGAATCTCGAGCCACGCGCGCAACACACCGACCTTGCGATGATTGACTTCGATGACTGCCTGGAGATCGTCGAGCTCTAGGACGCGGTACCATGCGCCACGGCGGAGTTTCAGCGGAACATCTGCCTGGAGTCGCGCAAAAAGAAGCGCCATCACGGCTCCTGATTAGGGGAGACGGGAATGGGCGCGGGCACAATATACAACTCTTTGCTAAAAGTGTCGGTCGAACGTCACAGCCTAGGTGTTATCCCAGCCAATATCGAAGTACCCGTTACACTTGGGACAGCGCATGCTGGTCGTCCGCTCTTCGAGACGAGCGCGGGTCCGGCAGTTGGGACACACCGCATATCGCGGGCCCCACGACATCGGCAGTCGCGCAGAATGCGGCGGTCGTGGGACAACCGTCCAGCGGCTCGGCGGCGTTGGCACGATTTCGAGGGACGGACGCGGGAAGGGTGTCAGCGTTCCATTGACATCCAGGACGGCTTCGGACGGCGTCAACCGGACCACGCGATACCAGGCGCCACGACGCAGTCGTGACGCTTCCGTGGGGCGCACACGAGCCCACTGTCCCGTACTAGGCATGCGTCCTCCAGGGCGCGAGCTGCTGTAGGATTGTGCGCCCGGGGGATGAATGTCAACTACGGGTGGCGGGAGCGTGTAGGAATCGAACCTACCGAGCCCCTTGCGGGACCCAAACAGTTTTGAAGACTGCTCAGGCCACCAGACCCAATCCGCTCCCAGACCCGTGCTATGGCCGTACGGCGATGACGTCGATCTCCACGCGCGCGGCCTTCGGCAGGCCGGCAGCCTGCACGGTCGAGCGCGCGGGTTTATGCGAGCCGAAATGCCTGGCGTACACCTCATTCATTTGCGCGAAGTCGGCCATGTCCGCCAGATAGACCGTCGTTTTCACAACATTGCCGAGCCCCGTCCCCGCCGCCGCGAGCACCGCCTTGAGATTCGCAAACACCTGCTCGGTTTGCTCGGCGGTCGTGCGGCCAACCAGTTCGCCGCTCTTCGGATCGAGCGCCACCTGGCCCGCGGTGAACACGAAACTTTCCAGCGTGATCGCCTGGCTGTAGGGGCCGATCGCCTTGGGTGCGCCATCGGTCGCGATGACCCCCAGACCGCTCGTCTTGGCCATTAGAAGAGTCCCTCGATGGTGCCGTCGGGATGCAGACGGATGCGTTCGGCCGCCGGGCTCTTGCCGAGGCCCGGCATCGTCATGATGTCGCCGGCAAGCGCCACGACGAAGCCGGCGCCCGCCGACGGCAGAATGTCCCGCACGTGCAGTGTGAACCCGCTAGGCGCGCCGAGCTGCGACGCGTCGTCCGAAAAAGAGTACTGCGTCTTCGCCATGCAGACCGGCGTCTCGCCGAGTCCGAGCTTCGGCAACAGCTCGAGCGCGCGGTCGGCCGCCGGCGCGAACGACACGTTGCCGGCGCCGTAGATCTCCCGCGCAATCGTCTCGATTTTCTCGCGAATCGGCCGCCGCTCGTCGTACAGCGGCTTGAATGCCGCTTTGCTGGTCTTCAATAACCCGAGCAGCGCCTCGGCCACCGCCACGCCGCCCTCCCCGCCCTTCTCCCACACATCGCACCGCACGACCTCGACGCCCTCGGCCGCGCCGACGGCGCGCACCGCTTCCACTTCCTCGTCCGTATCGGTGATGAAGCGATTCAGGGCGATCAGCGCCGGAACGCCGAATTTCTTCACGTTGCGGATGTGGCGGCGGAGGTTTTCAGAACCCCGTTGCACCGCAGCCGGGTCTGGAAGCGCCAGCTGATCCTTCTTGATCCCCCCGTGCATTTTGAGCGCGCGCACGGTGGCG
Source organism: Gemmatimonadales bacterium (assembly GCA_035551075.1). Taxonomy (GTDB): domain Bacteria; phylum Gemmatimonadota; class Gemmatimonadetes; order Gemmatimonadales; family GWC2-71-9; genus 20CM-2-65-7. The sequence continues at coordinate 3,221 of DASZNX010000151.1, forward strand.
ACGATGATGGCCGCTTCCGGCTTGAGACCCGCGAACCGGCATTTGATATCGAAGAACTTCTCGGCCCCGAGGTCGGCGCCGAACCCCGCCTCCGTCAGCACGATCTCCGAGAGCGCGAGTCCAAGCTTCGTCGCCAGCACGGAATTGCAGCCATGCGCGATGTTGCCGAACGGACCGCAGTGCACGAGCGCGGGCCCGCCTTCGAGCGTCTGCACCAGATTCGGCTTCAGCGCGTCCTTGAGCAGCAACGTCATCGCACCCTCGGCCTTGAGATCGCTCGCTCGACCCGGAGTCTTGTCGGGTCGCAATCCCACGATGATACGCGCGATCCGCTGCTCCAGATCACCGATTCCGGTGGCGAGCGCCAGAATCGCCATGATTTCCGATCCCGGAATAATCACGAAGCGCTCTTCGCGCATCGGGCCGCCGGACAGACCGCCCAACCCCACGATGATATTGCGCAACGCCCGGTCGTTCATGTCGATCGTGCGCGGCCAGATGATGCGCCGCACGTCGAGACCGAGCGCGTTCCCATGATGCAGATGCGCATCGACCATCGCGGACAGCAGGTTGTGCGCGCTGGCGATCGCGTGAAAGTCGCCGGTGAAGTGCAGGTTGATGTCTTCCATCGGAACGACCTGCGCGTATCCCCCACCCGCCGCACCGCCCTTGACGCCAAACACGGGTCCGAGTGAGGGCTCGCGTATCGCGAGCACGGCGTTCTTGCCCAGGCGGCGCAGCGCCTGCGTGACGCCGACCGTGACCGTCGACTTGCCCTCGCCCGCGGCCGTCGGGTTGATGCCGGTCACGAGCACCAGCCGCCCCTTCTGCCGGCGCGACTCGAGCGCGTGCAGCGAAATCTTCGCTTTGTACTTGCCGTACAGCTCCAGGTCGTCGTCTGCGAGACCCAGCTCCGCGGCGACGTCGCGAATCGGGCGGAGCTTGGCCGCCTGCGCGATCGCGATATCGGACGGGACTTTCTTGACCGCAGTCGTCACAGCGAGGACTCCAGGTGGGCGCCGAAACAGCGGCGGGCATTTTCCGCGGTGCGCTGCACCAGCTCATCGGCAGACTCGCTGCGGAGCGCCGCGGCGCGCGCCGCGACCTCGCGCACGAAACCAGGCTCATTCCGCCGGCCGCGATGCGGGACCGGCGCGAGATAGGGAGCGTCCGTTTCAACCAGGAGGCGGTCGGGCGGGCAGGCAGACAGGCGGTCGGTGCGCGTCCAGTTCTTGAACGTGATCATGCCACTGAACGAGAAATACGCGTTGATGTCGAGACCGGCATCCCAGACCTCGTCACCGGACGAAAAGCTGTGGAGCACCACGACGGGCGGCCGCGGCGCGAGCGCGCGCAGGATGGCGGCCATGTCGCCGTCGGCATCGCGCGCATGGACGATCACGGGCTTGCCCAGCTCCGTCGCCAATTGCAGCTGCGCCTCGAACGCCGCGCGCTGCGCGTCGCGCGGTGCATGCAGGTAGTGGTAATCGAGCCCCGTTTCCCCCACTGCCACCATTTCCGGCGCGGCGAGCAGATCGCGAATGCGCGCGGCGCTCTCGGCCGACCAGCTCTCTGCCTCGTGCGGGTGCACACCCGCGGTCGCCGACAATCCCGTGCGCCGGCGCGCGAGCCCCGCGGCGCGCTCGCTGGCTGGCAACGATTCCGCGATCACCACCACGTGCCGCACCCCGGCCTCGGCGGCGCGCTCGAGCACGGCGTCGCGATCAGCGTCGAATGCGGCATCACCCAGGTGACAATGGGTATCGACGAGCAAAGGGCGCAGCACTCTGCGCCCCTCCTAACGTGCGGGCTGCGGAGTCCGTGGCGACGGCGATGACGTCGGCGTCGCCGGGGCGAACTGTTGCGCCGGCGGGCGCGCGCCAAACGCACGCGCGCCCCGCGCATCCTCACCAGGCCAGCGCTTCTCGATCCAGAGCAGCACGGGCGCGGCAATATAGATCGACGAGAACGTTCCGGTGAAAATGCCGAACGACATGACCCACGCGAACGGACGGATCACTTCGCCCGCCAAGAGGAGCAGCGACAGCGTGGTCGCAATCGTGGTGCCGTGCGTCAGAACCGACCGCGGCAACGTCTCGTTGATCGACAGGTTGAGGATCTCGTACAGGTTTTGGCGCCGGTACTTGCGCAAGTTTTCGCGGACGCGATCGAAGATGATGATGGTGTCGTTAAGGGAATACCCGACCACGGTGAGCACGGCGCCCACCACGACCAGGCTCACCTCGAGGTGCATCACGCTGATGAACGCGATCGTGGCCACGACGTCGTGCGCCGTGGCGACCACGGCGGCGAGTCCGAAGCGCCATTCGAAGCGGAAGGCCAGATAGATCAGGGTCACGACGAAGCTGAGCAGAATCGCCATCAGCGCCTTGCCCTGCAGCTCGCGCCCCACCTTTGGCCCGACCGCCTCGCGCCGGGCGATGTGGTACTGTCCCGTGCCCACGGTCTGGTCGAGCGCGCGAGCCACGGCGTCGGCCACTTCCTGGGTTCCCGCTTCTCCTTGCGCGGCCGCGGCGCCGAGCCGCGCCCGCACCACGTAGGAGGTATCCGAGCCGAAGTTGGAAATCTCGGCGCCGCTCAGGCCGGTTTGATCGAGCGCGGCCCGGATGTTCGCGGTCGGCACCTTATGCGCGACCTCGAATTGCACCAGCGTCCCGCCGGTGAACTCGATGCTGTAGTTGAGGCCGCGCGTGATGAGGAAGACAATCCCGACGAGCATGATCGCGCCGGTGAGCGAAAAGGCAAAGCGGCGCCATTTGATGAAGTCGTAGTTCGCGTTGGCAAAGAGTCTGATCATCAGATGCTCAAGGTCACCATGTTGGGGCGGCGGTTCAGCCAAATCATGAACATCGTCTTCACGACGAAGATCGCCGAAATCATCGAGGCGATGATGCCGATGATGAGGGTGACCGCAAAGCCGCGGACCGGCCCGGTGCCGACTTCGTACAGAATCAGGGCCGTGAGGACGGTGCTGACGTTGGAGTCGACGATGGCGTTCATCGCGTGAAGGAAGCCGTCGTCGACCGCGAGCCGGAGGGACTTGCCGTGCACCAGCTCCTCACGGATGCGTTCGAAGATGAGGACGTTCGCGTCCACCGCGATGCCGATCGAGAGCACGAACCCCGCAAGTCCCGGCAGCGTGAGCGTGGACTTGAATAACGCGAGTCCCGCCATTGTGAAGAGACAGTACAAAGTGAGGGCAGCCACCGCGAGCGCGCCGGACATCCGGTAATACCCGATCATGATGACGACCACGAGCAGCACGCCGACGACGCCCGCGAGCACGCCGTCATGAATCGAATCGGCTCCGAGGGTCGCGCTGATCGTGCGCTCGTCCACGATCGTCAGCGGCGCCGGCAGCGCGCCGGCCCGGAGCACGAGCGCGAGATCGCTCGCTTCCTGCAGCGGCTTCGAGCCCAGCTCGATCTGACCGTTCGCGCCGATCTGGCTCTTGATCACCGGGGGCTCGCCCTGGACCCGGCCGTCGAGCATGATCGCCATGAAGTCGCCGATGTGGCGCGCGGTCTCCTGCGAGAAGATGCGCGCGCCACGGCGGCCGAGCTGGAACGTGACGATCGATTGGTTCGTCACCGGATCGCGCCGCGCGGTCGCCTTGATCAACTCTTCGCCCGTAATGATGGGGCGCGCGTCCACCGCATAGAGCGCGCGATATGACCGCGCGCCGTACACTTCCGTTTGCGCACCCCATTTGAGATCGAAGCCGCGCGGAATCAGCGCCTTGATGTCGGGCCGCTGAATCAGGCTGTCGACCACCGGCCACTGTTCCTCCGGCACGAGGTATTCGCCCGGGACGGCGTTGGGGCGCTGATTCAGGAGTGACGACAGGACACCGGGCGCATTCGCTTCGGCCGCCGAATCGCGCGCCGCCTTGCTCGTATCGCTTCCGAACAGCTGCGAGACCGCCGACGGGGCCCCGCCGCGCGACTTGATACCGGCCTTGCGCAACGCGGCGTCCATGGCCGGCAGCGCATCCTTGAACACGCCCTTCATGTCCGTGATACGAAATTCGAGGAAGGCCGTCCGCTGGATGATCGATCGGGCGCGGGCGGGATCCTTCTCGCCCGCCAGCTCGACGATCAGCCGGCAGCGTCCCTGGATCTGCACGACTGGTTCGGTCGTACCGAACTCGTCGATGCGGGTGCGCACGACTTTCTCGGCCCGCTGGATCGCATCCGCGCAGTCGGGAACCGGGCCTTTGGTCTGGTCGACTTCGAGCGCCAGATGAATGCCGCCCTGGAGGTCGAGGCCCAGCTTGATCGGCACGCGCCGCACCGTGGTGTCTTTCATCCGGCCGGTGGCCGAATCCTGAACGCGCTGGGTGCTGTTTTTCGGGACCAGCAAGATGACGCTCGCCACGATCAACAGGGCGATGATCCAGATGCGATTGCGGATGCGTTTGTCCATCACGTCTCTCTATCGGTTGAGGGTCGCCCGCGCGGCCTGCCGGTCGCGCTCCAGCTGCGCGACCAGGTCTTCCCGCGACGGAAACGCCCGCACCTCGCGCAGGCGCCGAACCCATTCCACTGTGATCGTTTCCCCGTACAACTCGCCCTCGAAATCGAACAGATGAACCTCGAGAGTGCGAGCCTGCTCTCCAAAGGTAGGGCGTGGGCCCTGATTCATCATCCCGCCGTACCGGCGCCCATTTCCCGTGGCCTGCCCACCGACTATCACCTGGACGGCATATACCCCGTCCGGAGGTAACAACTTGCGCGGGTCGGGCGGATCGAGGTTCACGGTCGGAACGCCGATGGTCCGGCCCCTTCCGGCCCCCCGGACGACGCGCCCCCTGATGCCGTACGACCGCCCGAGCCAGCGCGCGGCTGCGTCCAGATCGCCATGCGCGACGGCCGCACGAATAACGGTCGAGCTGATCGGCTGGCCGTCGTCGCGCACCCCGTCCACGACCGTGACGCCGAACTGCTGAGCGCGGCCAAGTCGTTTGACCGATTCGACATCCCCCGCTCGCCCGCGGCCGAACCCGTGATCGTATCCCATCACGAGTTCTTGCATGTCGTACTCATCGCGGAGCCGCCGGACGAACGCTTCCGCATCGAGCTGCGCCACCGCCGGGGTGAACGGCAGTACCACGAACCGCTCCACACCCTGCGCCGTCACCAGCTCGCGTTTCTCATCAGGCAACGTCAGCAGCTTCGGCGCCGCCGCCGGATTCAGCACGACCAGCGGATGCGGGTCGAAGGTGACGAGCACGCTCGTCAACCGTTTGTCCCGCGCCCGTCCCGTGACCTCCGCGAGCACCGCCTGGTGGCCGCGGTGCACGCCATCGAACGTGCCGAGGGTCACGACCGCGCCGCGCATCAATCGCCGGCGACGACGGTGCGCGGTTTCAGGAGCTCGCCCACTTGCTCGGCGACCGCCAGCAGCTCGGTACCCGAGAACAGCGCGATCGGGTGTTGGCTGTTGACGATTGGGTCCGCCTTTACTGAGCGACCGTGCAGTACGGCATCGCGTTCGGTCGCGTTCACTTCCCGCCGCGGAAGATGCGCCACCAGGACGCCTGCATCCCTGATATTTGCCGGCGTCACCGCCTCCGGCGCCACCGCATCCTCCAGCTGTAGCGGTCCGACCGCGGTGCGCCGCAGCGCGGCGAGGTGCGCGCCGCATCCGAGTTTCGCGCCGATGTCCCGCGCGAGCGACCGCAGGTACGTTCCCCCGCTCACCGTCGCCCGGAAATGCAGATCGGGCACCGCGGCCTCGACGATTTCGAGCTCACGAATCTCGACCGGACGCGGCGCGGGTTCGACTGTTTCCCCGCGGCGGGCGCGAGCGTACGCGCGCTCGCCGCCGATCTTCACCGCCGAATACGCCGGTGGCCGCTGCTCGTAGCCGCCGCGGAAACTCCCGATCACCGCCGCGAGCTGCGCCGGCGTGATACCGGTCCACGACGCCGTGGCCACGACGGGGCCCGTGAGGTCGTCTGTCTCGGTCGTTACACCCAGCCGGATGACGCCCTCGTACGATTTAGGCCATTCCGCCGCGTACGCGGCCAGCCGCGTCGCCCGCCCGACCACGACCACCAGCAAACCTTTGGCGAACGGATCCAGCGTTCCCAGATGGCCGACGCGTTGCTCGCCCAGCGCGCGGCGCACGATGTCCACGACATCATGGGATGTGGGGCCCGCCGGTTTGGCGACCAACACGATCCCACTGATC
>DASZNX010000152.1:0-8815 GCA_035551075.1 Gemmatimonadales bacterium
CAAGACCAAACGCGTCCTGGGCCTCGACGGCAAAGCCAAGATGTCGAAAAGTCTCGGCAACACCATCGGACTGTTCGAATCCCCTGAGGCGATCTGGGAAAAACTGCGTCCCGCCGCGACCGATCCTGCTCGCGTCACGCGTAAGGATCCCGGGACGCCCGAGATCTGCAACATCTTCACGCTGCATCAGGGGTTCTCGTCGCCGGAAACAGTTGCCGAAGTTGCGCACAAGTGCCGCACCGCGGGCTGGGGCTGTCTCGACTGCAAGCGCCGGCTGGCCGACAACATGATCGCCACACTCGCGCCGATGCGCGAGCGTGCCGCGGCGCTGAAGCGTGACCCCGCCGGCGTGACGGAGCGCCTGCGCATGGGTGCCGAGAAAGCGCGCCGGCTCGCCCGGCGCACGATTGCGGAGGTGCGCGAGCGGATGGGATTTCTGAGAGCGGGAGAAGACTGATGATGATCAATCGGCTGATCGAGATCTTCCGCCTCGATCTCATGCTGCAAATAGGCCTCGCGACCCTCCTCGGCGGCGCGATCGGCCTGGAGCGGGAATTGGGCGGCAAGCCGGCGGGGCTCCGGACCAACATCCTGATCTGCATCGGATCGGTGCTGTACACGCATCTCTCGCTCGCGATGCTCACCGGAAGCACCGGAGCGATTCCGGTGGGGACGGACACGACTCGCGTGGCCGCGCAGATTGTCACAGGTGTCGGGTTCATCGGCGCGGGAACGATCCTGCACGCCCGCGGCGCCGTGGTGGGTTTGACCAGCGCCGCGACCATCTGGGTTGTGGCGGCGATCGGCATCGCGCTCGGCAGCGGCTACTATCTCGAGGGCGTCGGCACGACGCTCGCCGTGCTGGTGGTGCTCGCCGGCCTCGGGCGCGTCGAGAAGATCGTACAGAGTCACTCGATGCGGTCGACCATCACCATTCACGCGCGCCCCGGACCTTCGGTGCTGGAAGATCTCGAGACCTTGGTGCGCCGAACGGGCCTCGATATCACGAGCGTCTCGAATCGCCAAGAGAACGTGGACCTCGTGATCGACTTCGAATTGCGCGGGTCCAAGCGGCTCTACGATCAGGCGGTCGTGACCCTGCTGCATCACGATCACGTTCGCACGGTTTCGACGGGGGAGTGACGGCCCGCCGCCTGGTGGTCGATCTCGCTTCCCCGCGCGCGGCGTGGCGCATCCCGCCGGCGCGCGTTGCTGAGATCGGTGCGGCTCTCCCCCAACAATGGGAGCTGGTCGACATCCGCACGCCCGCGTCCTCGGACGGCGACGGTGCGTCCGGGAGCGGCTCGCCGGAAGCGGTCGCCGCGGCACAGGGCGCCGAGATCTACATCGGGTACGGCATTGCGGCCGGCGTGGCCGCCGCCGGGAAGCCGACGCTGCGGTGGGTCCACAGCGGCACCGCGGGTATCGGCTCGAGCATCGCGCACCTGCGCGGCACCGGAATTCAACTCACGAACTCCGCCGGGGTACACGCCGAGCCGATGGCCGATTGGGTCCTCGCTGCGATCGCGTATTTCGCGCGCGGGCTCGATCGCATGGTGGTGGCGCAGCGCGAAGGCCGCTGGGCCAAGGAAGAATTCGCCGATCACGCCGAGACCCTTCCCGAGCTGCGCGATATCCGCGTCGGCATCCTCGGCCTCGGTGGAATCGGCACTGCCGTCGCGCGGCGCGCGCTCGCCCTCGGGATGCCCGTCGCGGGCGTGCGCCGTCATCCGCCGCATGATGCTCCGGACGGGGTGCGGTGGGTCGGAGGTTTGCATGACCTGCCGCGACTCGCGGCGGAAAGCGATTGCCTCGTGATTGCCGCGCCGCACACCGCCGAGACGGCGGGTGCAGTGACTCGTGAGGTGTTGGAGCGCCTGCCGCGGCGCGCAGTCGTCGTGAATGTGTCACGCGGCTCGCTGCTCGACGAAACGGCGCTCCTCGCGCTCCTCGATTCCGGGCATTTGCGCGGCGCGGCGCTCGATGTCTTCGCGACCGAGCCGCTGCCGGCGGGACATCCCTTCTGGAGGCACCCGCGCGTGCTCATGAGCCCGCATGTGAGCGGCGTCACCAGCCACTTCTGGGAACGCGAGACAGCTTTGATCATCGCCAATATCAAACGCTATCTTGCAGGTGCGCCCCTCACCAATCTCGTGGACCTGGACGCCGGGTACTGAATGGAAAAAATCATCAAGGCCGCCGTGGATCGCGGGGCGTCCGACCTGCACATCAAGGCCGGCGACGTCTTCCGGGCGCGCATCGATGGGCGGCTCGTGCCGCTGACCAAGCAGCGCCTGACACCCGAGCAGACCAAGGCGATCGCGAAGCAGCTCATCGCCAACGAAGACGACCGCGCCCGGATCGATCGGCTGCGCGATTACGATTGCTCCTGGGGCATGCCGGGAATCGGCCGGTTCCGCGTGAACATCCTGCGGCAGCGCTCGTCCTTCATGATCGTGATGCGCGTCATTCCGTTCGACGTGCCCACATTCGAGACGTTGAAGCTTCCCGCCGTTCTCGCCGACGTCGCGGCCGCCGAGCGGGGGATGATCCTGGTCACGGGCGTCACGGGCTCGGGAAAGAGCTCGACGATGGCCGCGATCGTGAATCACATCAATCAGACCCAGCACCGCCACATCCTCACGCTCGAGAATCCGATCGAGTTCCTGCACCGCGACATCAATTGCTCGGTGACGCAGCGGGAAATCGGCGTGGATACGGACGATTTCCCGACCGGATTGCGGGCCGCGCTGCGCCAGGACCCGGACATCATCCTGATCGGCGAGCTGAAAGATGCCGAGACGCTCGGCACGGCGATGAAGGCGGCCGAGACCGGCCACGTGCTGATCTCGACGCTGCACACCCCGGATGCGATCACGACGGTGAATCGCATCATCTCGATGTTTCCGCCCGAAGAGCAGGACATCGCGCGGCTGCGGCTGTCCGAGGCATTACATGGCATCGTGTCGCAGCGGCTGTTGCCGCGCGCCGATGGGCATGGTCGAGTCGCGGCGATCGAAGTCCTGCTCGCGACCCCTGCGGTGCGCGACATGATTCGCGAGCGCGATCGCACCGCCTCGCTCCCCGACTACATCAAGGCCTCCCGCGAGCAGTACGGGATGCAGACGTTCGACCAGCACCTGATGGATCTGGTCGCGGAAGACGTCGTCACGTTCGAGACGGCCCTCACCGCCTCGTCCAATCCGGCTGACTTCCAGCTCCAGGTGCGGACGCTCAGGCGCAAACCGCGGGCGACGTCGCCCGCGCAGGCAGAGCACGTGCAAGCAGAGGATCTCTCCAAACTGTTACCGAAATGACGAGGCCGCAGAAGCAGGCCTTGCGGGGCATCTTCCCACCGATCACCACGCCCTTCCAGGGCCCTCTCGGCGACATCGCCGCCGAGCATTTCAAGAAAAACGTGTCGCAGCTGCTGACCCACGGCGTCGATGGGATTGTGGTGTCGGGGTCCACCGGTGAGGCCCCGCTGCTCGATCCCGACGAGCAGCAGCAGCTGGTGGAATTGGCCCGCGATGTCATGCCAGACGGCGGGTGGCTGATCGCGGGAGCAGGCGCCGAGTCCACTTCGCAGACCATCGCGCTGGCGCGGGCCGCTGCGACTGCGGGCGCCGACGCGGTCCTGCTTCGGGCGCCGGCGTACTTCTCAGCGGCACTGACACCCGCGAGTCTCGCGACCCATTTTCTGTCCGTCGCGGACGCATGTCCGGTTCCGGTGCTCGTGTACAATATTCCGAAGTACACGCATATCGCGCTCGCGCCATCGCTGTTACAGCAGCTCGCCGGTCATCAGAACATCATTGGCGTGAAAGATTCATCGGGCGATCCCAAGAGCGTGGCCGCGTATCGCGCCGCAGTCCCGGACTGGACGGTCGTGGTTGGCGGCGCGTCGCTGTTGTTGACGGCGCTCGAGCTCGGATGTCAGGGTGGGATCGTCGGGGTCGCCTGTTTCGCGCCGGACCTCTGCGTGCAGCTGGTGCGGGAATTCACGCACGGCAATCGTGCCGCGGCCGGGGCGTTACAGGAGCGCGTCACGCCGCTCGACAAGGAGATCGTCGGCAAATACGGTCCCGCGGGGGTGAAAGCCGCCATGGATGCCGTCGGCCTGTACGGTGGGCCGGTCCGCGCCCCGCTCCCTCCCTTGGCGGCAGCCGACCGCGACCGCGTTCGCGCGCTGCTGCGAGGTGATTAGCTCCTACACTTGTCGCGGTCGTCTTTCCCGGTCAGCTTTCCACAAACTTACCCCTCTCCATATGGCGACTGCGCTGGAAACACGCCGCCTGCAGGCTACCGGCGTCCCTGGATTCGATGATGTGCTGAGCGGCGGTTTCGTGCCGGGCGATCTGTACGCGATCGAGGGCGATACCGGCGCAGGAAAGACCACGCTCTGTCTCCAGTTTCTCATCAGCGGCGCGGCACAAGGAGAAAAGTGCCTGATGGTGACGCTGTCCGAATCCGCGGCGGACGTCCGTGCGATGGCGAAGGCGCATGGCTGGAGCCTGGAGGGGATCGAGATCGTCGAGTTGTCGGCCGCGAGCGAGCAGATCTCGCAAGGCGGACACTACACGATGTTTCACCCGTCCGAAGTCGAGCTGAACGAGGCAACCCGCGCGATTATTGCGGCCGCCGAGCGAGTCAAGCCTACGCGGGCCGTGCTCGACTCGGTCGGTGAGCTCCGGCTGTTGGCCCAATCGCCGCTCCGCTACCGGCGCCAGGCCCTGGCGCTCCGGCAGTTCTTCAAGCGCGCCGGCTGCACGCTGCTGATGATCGATGATCCGCGTTCCGAGAATATCGAAATGGCGATCGGGAGCATCGCCTCCGGGATCATCAGCCTCCATCGCGAGACGACGGACTACGGCGCGTTCCGCCGACGGCTGCAGGTGGTGAAGATGCGGGGCCGGGAGGTACGGGAAGGTTTGCACGATTTCCGCATCCGCCACGGCGGTTTGGATGTCTTCCCCCGCCTGGTTGCGGCCGAGCACACGACGTCCTACGCGCGCGAGTCGGTCAAGAGCGGTATCACCGGTATCGACGACCTGCTGGGTGGCGGGCTCGCGCGCGGCACGAGCACGCTGTTCCTGGGGCCGGCGGGCACAGGGAAATCATCGCTGGCGGCGCAATACGCGCGCGCCGCAACGGCGCGCGGCGATCATGCCGCGATTTTCCTCTTCGATGAGAACATCGCGACGTTCCTGGAGCGCTCGGCGGGGCTCGGGTTCGACGCAGAAGAGGTCGTACGCAAAGGGAAGCTCACCCTCCGTCAGATCGATCCCGCCGAACTGTCGCCGGGCGAGCTGGCCCACTACGTGCGAACCGTCGTGGAAGAGCACGATACGCGCGTCGTCGTCATCGACTCATTGACCGGGTATCTCAACGCGATGCCCAATGAGCACCTGCTCGCGCTTCACCTGCACGAGCTCTTGACGTACCTGGCTCAGCAAGGCGTCACCACCATTCTCGTGATGGCACAACATGGTCTGATCGGGAACGAACGAGGCGCTCCCCTGGATGCGAGCTACCTGGCCGATGCCGTTGTGCTGCTGCGGTTTTTCGAAGCCGACGGTGCCGTGCGCATCGCGATCTCCGTGATGAAAAAGCGCACCGGAGTCCACGAACGCACGATTCGCGAGCTGCGCTTCGATCGCGGAGCGATCACGATCGGTGAGCCGATCAGGGGATTCGTGGGCGTGCTGGGCGGAACGCCCCACCGGGTCGCCGGGCAATAAGCCGTACGCCGCGATGGCCGAACGCCTTCTCCTCCTTCCGCCGACCAGCAAAGACGCCACACTGAGTCGCGAGATTCTGGCCGAGGCGGGGCTGGAGGCCTATATCTGCAAGGATCTCGACGAGCTCTGCCGGGAGATTCCACGCGGCGCCGGTGCGGTAGTGCTGACGGACGATGCCCTGGGACGCGGTGACCCGGCTCAGCTCGCCCGCGCATTGGAGCAGCAACCGCCCTGGTCTGATCTTCCCGTCATTCTCCTCTCTCCGCTCGGTCCGGAGTCGTCTTCCGCCGTCTGGGCCATGAACGCCTTCAGCAACGTCACCGTCCTGGATCAGCCCGTGCGCATCATGACGTTGATCAGCGCGCTGCGTACCGCGGTCAAGGCGCGCCAGCGACAGTATGAGCTGCGCGATCGTCTCGAAGCGCTCCGGCTTTCCGATCGACAAAAGGATGAATTTCTCGCGACCCTCTCGCACGAGCTCCGCAATCCGCTGGCCCCGATCAGCAATGCAGTGCACGTGCTGCGGCTCGCGGGCGGCGATGAAACGGCGCGCGCCCGCGTCGTCGAGACGCTCGAACGACAGGTCGGCACTGTCATCCGGCTGGTGGACGACCTGTTGGAGTTGTCACGCATCAGTCACGGCGTGATCGAGCTGCGCAAAGAGACGGTGTCCGTTTCCCAGGCGCTCCGGGCGGCCGCGGAAGCAATGGCGCCGCTCATGCAGACGATGGAACACGACTTCCTCGTCGAGGAGCCGACGGAAACGCTATTGCTCCATGCGGATTCCGTGCGCCTGACGCAAGTCATCACGAACCTGCTCAACAACGCGGCCCGATACACGCCTCGCGGCGGGAAGGTCTGGCTGACGGCACGGCGCGAGGGCAGCGAGATCGCGGTCGTCGTCCGGGATACGGGTGTGGGCATACCGCCGGACATGCTCTCCCGCGTGTTCGATCTTTTCGTCCAGCTCGAGCCCGGGCGCGATCGCTCGCGCCAGGGGTTGGGGCTGGGCCTGACGCTGGTCAAGCGGCTCGTCGAGATGCACGGCGGCAGAGTTGAGGCGCGCAGCGCCGGCGCCGGGCAGGGCAGTGAGTTCATCGTCCACCTGCCGGCCGTCGCCGACCGGCGCGTCGCGGAACAAACCCGCGCGCGGCGGCGGCCGGCCGGCGAGCGCCGCATGAAAGACGAGCGGAGCCTGCGCATTCTGATCGTGGACGACAACGAGGATTCCGCCGAGAGCCTCGCGACGTTGCTCAGATTGCTCGGCCATGACGTGCGGGTGGCGGGCGATGGACCCGGCGCCCTCGAGACGGCAGCCACCTTCACGCCGGATGTCGCGCTCCTCGATATCGGCTTGCCCGGCATGGACGGCCACGAGCTGGGGCGGCGGCTCCGTGGTATTCCGGGCTTCGAGCACGGGCTGATGCTGGCCTTGTCGGGATACGGTCTGGACGCGGACCGGCGCCGCTCCCGAGACGCCGGGTTCGATGGCCATCTGGTCAAGCCGCTGGACGTCGATGTCCTACGCGCTCGGCTGGCAACCCATTTCGCGCAGCCGTCCCCGCCTGCGCCGACCCCAGAGCGCTCAACCACGTGATTGAAGACTGACTATACGGCCCTCCTCCGGGAGCTCGCCGTACCCCGACTCGTGGGCACGAGCAATCATGCGTTGGTTCGTGAGGTCCTGAAGCGCGAGCTGTCCGCTCGCGGCTTCACTGTCGAGGAGCATGCATTCGAGGGTCGCCCCTCGTTCGCTCTCCTCGGAGCACCGGCGGTTGTGCATGGCACGAATCTCATTGCCGTGCGACCGGCCGCCCGTCCGTCGGTCTGGCTCGTTGCCCATTACGATTCGAAGGGCCAGCCGATCTCCATGGCCGTCCGCCTGGGCGGATTTTTCGCGCTTGGCGTCGGCCTGTTGTTGCTGACGGTCTCCTTCATCCCGGCGCTGGTCATCCTCGCCGTCGCACTGTTCGTCCTGCTCCGGAATCGGGTTACCGACAATTCCCCCGGTGCCGTCGATAATGCGACCGCTCTGATTGCGATTTTCATGGCGATAGACCAGCTCACGCCGCACGCACGTGTGGGCGTAATCTTTCCGGACGCGGAGGAACTCGGTCTCGTCGGCGCTCGCGCACTGGCTCGAGACCGCGCGCCGCTGTTACAGGATGCGGCCGTGATCAACCTGGACGGTTTGGATGATACGGGTCGCGTGACAGCTTTCGTACATCGTCCCGGCAGTACCAGCGATGCCGTGGCGAAGGCAGTCGATGCCCGGCGCTGGCGCTGGTTGCCGGTGATCGTCGATGGCATCGCGCTCGCTCGAGCCAGCCGCGAGTGCATCACGATTCTGAAAGGCAATTGGCGCACAATGATGAGCGTGCACAGGCCGGAAGATTCCGCCGATCGGCTGCGGTTGGATGGCGCGGCGCTGGTGGCGGCAGGGCTGGCGCGGGTCCTCCGCGCTGGATAGCTTCTCACAGAGGATGCATCACGGCCGGGGGCCCCCAAATCGGGGGCCCTTTTTCGTTCCACAAGGAGACCGCTCGTGTTCGGTCCGAAAACCCAATGTGTCGTGGTCGTCGGCGCGCAATGGGGGGACGAAGGCAAGGGCAAGATTGTCGATGTCCTCGCCGAGCGCGCGGATCTCGTGGTGCGGTACCAGGGCGGCGCCAATGCCGGCCACACGGTGGATACCGGCGAGGGCCAATCGTTCGTCCTGCACCAGATTCCCTCCGGGATTCTGCAGGGAGCCGTGTGCGTGGTGGGGAACGGCGTCGTGCTCGACCCGGAACAGTTGTTCGCCGAGCTCGATGCCCTCGAGGCGCGCGGCGTGCGGACCGAGCACAAGCTGCACATCTCCGACCGCGCCCATCTGACGCTTCCGTATCACAAGCTGCTCGATCGCGCGCGCGAAAAAAAAGACCAGATCGGAACGACAGGGCGGGGGATTGGGCCCACGTATGAGGACAAGTACGGCCGCCGCGGTGTGCGGGTGGGCGACCTCCGGAATCTCACGCGCGCGAAAGAGCTGGTGCGGGCGCTAGTGGCCGCCGCCAATCAAATGCTCGGGATGC
>DASZNX010000153.1:0-3388 GCA_035551075.1 Gemmatimonadales bacterium
CTGGTGGCCGCGGCCTGGGCCGACTCGCTGCTCGCGCACCGTCGTCCCTTGTACACAATGTCGCCCACACTCGCGGAGACGCCTGCGCCGCCCCCCGCCGCCCCGGGCGCCCCCGCTCCTTCGCCGCCCGGTGTTCCCGCCGGTGTTTTAGGTCCCTACGCCGACATCGGCATGCAGCTCAACGTGCGCTTCGAGCTGAAAGCGGATCAGTTCCGCAACCTGCGGTGCACCGCCGTCGACAAACAGGTTTCACTTTCCGGCTGCACCGCCGGATTCCCGACGATCACACCGAATCCGCTCTATTCGATACGCACGAGCGGCGTCGTCGCGCAGCGCTTGCACATCGACGTCGACTTCGACAGCCAGCGCGAATTCGACGCGAATAACAATCTCCGCGTCTGGTACGAGGGCCTGGAGGACGAAATGCTGCGGAGGGTGGAAGCCGGCAACGTCACGTTCCAGGCGCCGGCATCGCGGTTCATCAGCGCGGCGATCCCGGCCAACAACTTTGGCGTGCAGGCGATCGCCCAGGTGGGCCCGATGGAGCTGCGCACGATCTACGCGCAGCAGAAGGGCAATGTGGTGAAGGATCGGATCTATCACGTGGGTCAGACCACGAGCCAGCCGATCGATCGCGACGCGCGCGATCTGGACTACGAGCCGGGCCGCTTCTTCTTCGTGATCGATCCCGCCGCGCTGCCCGGCTATCCCGCGATCGACATCCTGTCACTCGATCAGACGCCGCGACCCGAGTCGCTCACCGTCGCCGCGCTGCGCGTGTACCGGCGCCGCGCAGTAGCGCCCGGACAGGCGGGGAATCAAAATGCCGGCGGCGTCCGCGCGGTCGCGTGTGGCACAGGCCCACAGGGGCAGGCGATCGACTGCGGAGCTACCGGACAGCGCGCCGGACCCTTCGAGTGGGAGATTCTCGAGGAGCGGAAAGACTACTACGTCGATCCCACCGGAACCTGGTTCGCCCTCGCCAATCGCCTCGATCAAAACGACTACCTCGCGGTTTCCTACATCACGGCCAGCCGGACCGGGAAGGTCGGGACATTTCCGATCGAGGTGAACCCCGACACGTCGGTGATCGACACGCTCCGGCTGGTCTACGATCCTAAACCCAGCGTGACCGCGGCCGCGCCGTCATTTCGGTTCGAGATTCGCAATGCCTACCGGGTCGGCGGTCGCGAGGTCAACCGCGAGTCCATGTCGCTCGCGTTGATGGTCAACCAGCGCGAGCGCTCGCCGGAGGGCGAGCCGTATTTGAGTGTGCTCGGCGTGGCGCTCGACAACGACCCCAATCAGTTCGATCAGTACAACCGGTTGTTCCCTCGCGCCCGCGATCCCAATCAGGGCGACCCCGTGCGGGATCTGTATGTCATTTTCCCGCATCTGACGCCATTCGACGACTCGACCAAGCTCGCCGCCACGGAACGCAACGATTCATTGTATCGGACGCCGCGGGCGTATCTGACGACGCAAGCCCCACCGTCCGTGTTCACGCTGCGGCTGCACCTCGAGGCCTCGGCGTCGGAGGACCGGTCGGTGCTCTCACTCAACAGCTTTCAGATCCGCGAAGGCAGCGAGCGCATCTACGTGCGCAACACGCTCCTGACGCGCGACGTCGATTACTCGATCGACTACACGACCGGCCAGGTGCAGTTCACGCACCCCGATTCGCTGTTTCCCGCCGGCACGTCCGACGTGCGGGCACAGTTCGAGGAGCGTGCCGCGTTCACGCTCGCGCCCACATCGATTTACGGGCTTGCGGCGCGCTACGACCTCGGCGCCGCGGGACAGGTGAACTTCACCGGCCTCTTCCAGAACGAGCAAAGCTCCTTCAACCGACCGCCGCTCGGCTTCGAGCCCTCATCCAGCTTCATCGGCGGCGTATCGACGCAGCTCCACTTCCAGCCGCAATGGCTCACCCGCCTCGCCGATCTGCTGCCGGGCGTTCGAACCGACGCGCTCTCCTCGCTGTCGATCTCCGGTGAAGTCGCGATGTCGAAGCCCAGTCCCAACAAGTTTGGGCAGGCGTACCTGGAGGAGTTCGAGGGAGGATCGGCGCGGTTCATCACGCTCACCGACAATGCCTGGCACTGGGGCAGCATCCCCACGTCGACTCGCGGCGCCGAAGCCTACGGGATATCGGCGACGTTCGATACGGCCGATGCCGCGTTCCTCACGTGGCAGAGCCTGCCGTACAACTACCGCAACGGCCAGCTGCAGCCGATTCAGTTCTTTCCCCAGCAGATCGATCCCACGATCAAGCTCGCCGGCCAGACACAGTCCGCCGAGCCCGTGCTGTGGCTCATGCTCAAGCCGGACACCGTGCTGGGGCTCGCGAACAACACGCCCACGTCACCGAACTACGGCGTGCCGAACTGGGTGCGCGCGCCCACGAACGGCCCGCGCTGGCGCTCGATCACCCAGACGCTCTCGCCGACCGGCATCGATTTGTCGCGGACCGAGTTTCTCGAATTCTGGGTGTGGGAGGACGGCCCACGCGTCGCCAAGCAGAATCACACGCTGCTCTTGCTCGATTTCGGATCGGTATTCGAGGATGCGCTCGCGTTCACGCCGACGTCGTTCAGCGTCAGTCCGACGGGCGACACGACCTACTATGGACACCGGGAGACGGGAGTGGGAAGGCTCGACAGCGAGCGGGACCCCCGCACGCAGACCTGGAGCGCCACGATCAACGATGAAGGGATCCTCTCGGATCGCGTGGTGGACGGCATCTATGATTCGACTCGCGCGACCAACATCGACACGCTGCCGCTCTGCAGTCTCACGCAGAATGGGGAGCTCATTCCCTTCGTCTTCGGCGACGTGCGCTCCCGCTGCGGCCGCCACAACGGGGTCGTCGACACGGAAGATCAGGACGGTGACTTCGCGCTCGACTCGGTGAGCGGCGCCAAGACTTCGGAGAATTTCGTGCGGTACGTCTTCCCGATTGGCGATGATCGCTACTACGTGCGCGACGGGGGCATGCTGCCCGACCCGAACGGCGGTGCGGCGGGATGGCGCCTGTATCGCATTCCCTTCCGCACCGACACGCTCCAGATCGGCAATCCCAACCTCCGCCAAGTACAAGCGCTCCGCCTCACCGTCATCACGCCGCCGAACGGCACTCCCGGGCCCGCGCCGCAGGTCTATTTCGCTCTGTCCCGTGTGCGGCTCGTGGGCAGCGGGTGGGTCAAGCGGAACGACACGCCGATCCCGGGCATTGCGGGCGACCGCGGGACCGGTGTGGGCGAAGTCGTCGCGTCGATCGTCAGCACGGAGAACACCGACCTGGGGTACACGCCCCCGCCCGGTGTCGTGGATCAGGCGGGCCGGCGTGACGCCGGCTTCCAGATCGGTGCCGTACAGATCAACGAAC
>DASZNX010000154.1:0-2218 GCA_035551075.1 Gemmatimonadales bacterium
CCGCCAGGCTCTCCTGGATCAGCGCCACCAGCTGCTCCTCGCCCAGCCGCTGACGCCAATGCGTCAGTGACGAGCGGTCAAACGGCAGTCGGTGGCAGAAGCTCAGCTCGCCGCAGAAGAATTGGTAATACGGGTTCTCCAGCCAGCGCGCACACAACGCCTCGTCCGACAGATTGTGCATGTGTTTGAGGATGAACAGTCCCGCCACCAGCCGGGTCGGCAGGCCGGGCTGGCCCGGACCGGGCGTACAGACGCTGGCAAAGCGCCGATCGAGAAACCCCCAATCGATCTCACGCGCCAGCCGCACCAGCGGATGGCCCAGATCGATGATCTCTTCCAGCGCCGGTCGCAACAGATCTTTTTGACGATCGTCCCGTGGTCTCGCCACCGCGTCCCCCAACGCCGATGACCCACCACCCAATCGCACAAATCGCGCTAAACGGGAATCCCAAATCGCAAGAAATCCCGTCCCCAGCCTGCCATCTCCTGCGAAATCGATTACTTCACCCGCCGCATTTCGCCAGACGCCTCAACGCTCGCGCGATTCTTCACGGACGACTCCCGACGCTTGCAATTTCGCCTCGATATGCTGGGCTTCAGCTTCCAGCTGTTTGGCTGTGCGTAGCCGCGCTTCCCAGATCCATAGACTACCGGCTCGCTACGCAAATTCCCGGTACCACGTCGCCAGCTTTCGTAATTCGTATGGAGCTGGCATCTCATATCTCTTGGCTTTTTCGGGAAGCGCAGGCGCCGCGGACGAGCTCACATTGATATGGGTCAATGCCGATCTCCGGGGACGGCCATTCTGCTCGCTAAGCTGCGCGTCAAAGGCAAAGTTAACACGTTAGCCGCGCCGCGGCCATGGCAGCAGCTCATGGAGCATTCGGGTGGCGACGCGAGTTTCAGGAGGAGACGTTGCCTGTGAGAGCCATCGAGCATCCGCACGGCCTCTCGGATCATGAGCTGTTCACCACCGACAAGCCGGTCATCTTTGCCTTTCACGGTTATCCATGGCTCATTCACCGCCTGACCTACCGGCGTAACGGCCACCGGAACCTTCACGTGCGCGGGTACAAAGAGGAGGGTACGACCACCACTCCGTTCGATATGTGCGTGCTGAACCAGCTCGACCGTTTCCATCTGGTTAGCGACGTTATCGACCGCGTGCCAAATCTCGCGGCGAGGGCCGCTTATGCCAAGCAGGCGATCCGCGACAAGCTCATTGAACACAAGCAGTTTATTGCCCGGTATGGCGATGACATGCCCGAGATCGCGGGCTGGAGGTGGGGACAGGAGGCGGCCTTCGCAGGAGTTCGGTCGACAGAGGCCGACAACGTCTGAGCCTGAAGGACAGGAACGTGAACGTCTTCGCGATCAGACACGGCGAGACAGAATGGAGCGTGAGCGGCCAGCATACGGGGACGACCGACATTCCGCTGACCGACAACGGACGCCGGCTCGCCGACCGGATGCGGCCGGTGCTGGCCAAGGAGGAGTTCGCGCTCGTCCTTTGCAGCCCGATGCAGCGCGCGAGAGAGACGTGCGAATTGGCGGGTCTCGGCGGTACGGCCGTCATCGACCCTGATCTGAGCGAGTGGAATTACGGTCAGTACGAAGGACTGACGCCCAAGCAGGTCCATGAGCGCGCGCCGGGCTGGCTGATCTTCCGGGACGGATGCCCCGGCGGCGAGACGCCGGAGCAAGTGGCTGCTCGGGTAGACCGCGTGATCGCCCGAGCGCGCGCCGTCGACGGAGATGTCGCGCTGTTTGCGCATGGCCACCTGCTGCGTGTCCTGGTGGCGCGCTGGATCGGGCTGCCCGCGGGTGCCGGACAGCATTTTCTGCTTGATACGGGGACCCTGTGCACCCTCGGCTATTACCGCGACATACCCGCAGTGAGGGTCTGGAACGGGCCCCTGGTCGGCTAAAGCGCGGCCGGTCTGCAATACGGGGAGGATGAGGCTATGAGCGGCAGGCGGGCGGAAGCCGGCATGAGGCCACTCGGCGCTGCGATACCAAGGACGCTCCTCGAGCAGTACGGGTGCGGGCCGATCCGCTTTTCGGGTACCAGCGACGCATTGTACGAGCGGCATCTCCTGTTCGACGACATAATTCCTCCGCTTGCTGCTGGGCCCCGCGAACGGTTCCAGGCAGCGGCCCGTTCCGTACGGGACGTGCTCGCGCAGCGGTGGGCGCTGACCGAGAGCACGTACGAAAG
>DASZNX010000155.1:0-1654 GCA_035551075.1 Gemmatimonadales bacterium
CCGTACATCCTGAACGAGCTGACGTGGAAAGGCGTGCGCGACACGCGCTACGAAGTCGCCGTGCTCCCCTGGGGCGCGACCGAGGCGCACAACTATCACCTTTCGTACACGACCGACAACATTCTCACCGAGGCGATCGCCGAGCGGGCCGCCGAGCGGGCGTGGCAGCGTGGCGCCAAGGTCGTGGTGCTGCCGGTCGTCCCGTTCGGCGTAAACACGGGGCAGCTCGATATCCCGCTCTGCATCAACATGAATCCCAGCACCCAAGCGCTGGTGTTGCGGGACGTCGCGAAGTCGCTCGCCGGTCAGGGTATCGGGAAGCTCGTGATTCTTAATGGGCATGGCGCGAACGATTTCCGCCAGATGATCCGCGAGCTGCAGCCCGATGTCTCCCTCTTCCTCTGTGTCGTGAATTGGTACAAGGTGCTCGACCTGAAAGGGTTCTTTTCGGATCAGGGAGACCATGCGGGCGAGATGGAGACCAGCGTGATGCAACACGTCGCGCCGGCGAGCATGCTGCCGCTATCCGAGGCCGGCTCGGGAGCTGCCCGCAAGTTCAAAATCCCGGCATTTCGTGAGGGCTGGGCGTGGGCGCCGCGGCAGTGGACGCAGGTGACCGACGACACCGGGTCGGGAAATCCCGCGGCGTCAACGGCCGAGAAAGGCAAGCGCTACACTGAAGCAGTTACGGCAAAGGTGGCAGATTTTCTTGTAGACCTTGCGAAAGCCGATCCCAAAAAGTTGTACGAGTAGCCGTCAGGTTCTCTAAGTCCGGGCCGCCGCCCCCCCCCCGTGGTCAGCCCCTGCGCCTACTGGCCCCCCCCCGTCGGCGCCGGCTCGTTCAGCCAGCGCGCGACCCACGCAGCCACCTCGCGATAGAAGTAGCGACTGTCCTCACCCCGCAGAATCCAGTGATTCTCGTCCGGCCAGATAATCAACCGGCTAGGGACCTGCTGCCGCTGCAGCGCGGTCCAGAATTCCAGCGCATTGTTCATGGGGACCCGGAAATCGCGCTCGCCGACCGAAACGAGAACGGGTGTATGCAGGTGCGCCGCGCGTCGCATCGGGCTCTGGGTGCGCCAGATCGGGTGATCTTCCCACGGCGGTCCGCCGATGTTGCGTTCGCGGTCGTAATTGAAGTCGCTCGTCGCCCACTGCGTTTCGAGATCCCATTCACCGGCATGGCTGACGAGCGCGCGGTAGCGGGTCGTCGTCACCGCCAGCCAGTTGGTCAGGTGCCCGCCGTAGCTGGCGCCACCCGCGACTTGCCGCGACGCATCAATGAAAAGAAATCGCTTGATGGCCGTGTCGGCCGCTTCATTGAGCTCGTTCGCCGGACCTTCGAGCGGGTCGAATTGAATGTCCTGGGAGAACTTCTCGCCATAGCCGGTCGAGCCGGTGTAGTCCGTCATCAGGACCACGTACCCCGGGGCTCCGAGCAGATGGGGATTCCAGCGTAACCCGAAGTTGTCCGTCCACATGTTCGCCGCGCCGCCATGGATGAGCACGAACAGCGGGTAGCGCCGGGTCGAGTCGAAGCCGGGCGGGACCGCGTAGAAGCTGTGGATCCGTTTCCCCTTGCTCGACGTGAACCAGAATTCGCGCAGCGGTTGCCAGTCGATTGTCGCGGCGCGAGCAGTATTGAATTGAGACA
>DASZNX010000156.1:0-14895 GCA_035551075.1 Gemmatimonadales bacterium
ACGCGAATTCCTCATTAGGGGGCTTCACAGGCGTGTCCAAACTGGCGACGGGGACATGTTAACGCTAGGCCTGTGAGGATCATAGCTCGCCATCCGTCCAAATTTGCATCGTTCGGTCTGGCCTTGGTATCGTAGTAACAACAGCGGGAACAACAAGCTGCAGCTCGGTCCGAGACGGGCATGGATGGAGCGTAGGCACAACGCACCGCAAACAAAGCCTATCGCACGACGCCGCTCCGCGACCTGCTGTACATCCCCCATATTCCACGACGCGAGCGCGGCAACGCTCACCGGCTTTGCGGTGACGAGCGACCCGCGGTAGGAGTCCGGGGAGGAAAGTGAGGGCCTGCTGAAAACGCGACGCTCTCATCTCCCCTGGCTGGACGTCTTACTCGTTGCCGGATTGGCCGGCCTGGCCTTCGCGTTCTTCGATCTGGGGCGCGAGTGGACCGGCGTCCACCGTCCGAGCGTTGCGATCGACCTCTCCCTTTCCGCGCTGCCGCGATACACCCTCTTCTCCCTGTTCCGCGGCCTGCTCGCGTATGTCATGTCCCTCGCCTTTACTCTGGTCTATGGGTACTGGGCCGCAAAAGATCGGCTTGCCGGACGCGTCTTGATTCCGTTGCTCGACATCCTCCAGAGCATTCCCGTTCTGGGTTTCATGCCCGGGCTCGTCCTCGCGCTCGTCGCGCTGTTTCCGAACTCGAACATCGGCCTCGAGCTCGCCGCGGTGATCATGATTTTCACCGCTCAAGCCTGGAACATGACGTTCAGTTTCGTCCATTCCTTGCGCACCGTCCCCGCGGATCTGTCTGAAGCCGCCACCGTGTACCGATTCTCCTGGTGGCAGCGGCTGCGGAATGTCGAGCTGCCGTTCGCGACCCTCGGGCTCGTGTGGAACAGCATGCTGAGCATGGCGGGCGGCTGGTTCTTTCTGATGATCAACGAATCATTCCAGTTGGGACCGCACGACTTTCGGCTACCGGGCATCGGCTCATACATGAGCGTCGCAGTCGAGCAGGGACGGACCGATGCGATGATTCTCGCCATTCTCGCGATGGCAACGATGATCGTGCTGCTGGATCAACTGCTGTGGCGGCCGGTCGTGGTTTGGGCGCAGAAGTTTCGCGTGGAAGAAGGTGGCGAGGCGGTCGTGATGACATCGTGGTTTCTCAACGTGTTGCGGCGATCGAGGCTTCTGGCCGCCGTCCGCGGCGCGATTGCGCGCCGGCCGAGGCTGCGGCCCGCGCCCAGGATCGCCGTGTCCTCCGCCACTCGCGGAAGCGCTCCATTGTCGCTGCTCGCACTCGGTGTGCTGCTCGTGGCATTCGCCTGGGGGACATGGCGGCTCGTGCATCTGCTGCACGGCGTTCCGCCAGCCACCTGGGGATCAGCCCTCGGCGGAGGACTACTCACGCTCGGTCGCGTCCTGATTTCGACCGCCCTGGGCACGCTGTGGGCTTTGCCGGCCGGGCTCGCGATCGGGCTCTCGAGCCGCTGGTCCCGGCTCCTGCAACCGGTGGTGCAGATCGCCGCCTCGTTCCCGGCCCCGATGCTCTTCCCGCTGGTCATCGCCTTTCTCCAGTGGGCGGGCATTTCCCTCGGGTGGGGCAGTATCCTGCTCATGTTGCTCGGGACACAGTGGTACATTCTGTTCAACGTGATCGCGGGCGCGATGGCGATTCCTGCCGATTTGAAAGAGGCCGCGCGCAGTTATCGCATCACGGGTTGGCCGCGGTTTCGGACGCTCTACTTTCCCGGCGTGTTTGCCTATCTCGTGACCGGCTGGGTAACCGCGGCCGGGGGCGCCTGGAACGCGAGCATCGTGGCGGAGTTTGTCACCTTCAAAGGGCAGACCTTCCGCGCGCCGGGGCTCGGTGCGCAGATCAGTGACGCCGCCGCGAACGCCGATTTCCCCCGGCTCGCCGTGGCCGTCCTCGTCATGTCGGTGATCGTTGTCGCCTTCAACCGCACCGTGTGGCGGTCGTGCTATCGGTTGGCAGAAGAACGCTTTTCTTTGAGCAAGTGAAATGACCGAAAAGCAAACCGGCGCGCGGCGGCGTGAATCGGCGGCATCACCCGCGCAGCAAGAGCCGCTGTGCGAGCTCCGTCACGTCTCGCACGATTTCATTTTGCCCAATGGCAAGCCGCTGCGGGTGCTCGAGGACATTTCCGTCGCCGTGGCCCGCAACGAGGTCGTGGCACTCCTCGGCCCCTCTGGCTCCGGAAAATCGACGGTGCTTCGCATCCTGGCCGGCCTCATTAAGCCGAGTCACGGAGAGGTGCTGTACCACGGGGAGCCGTTACGCGGCTTGAACCCCGGCGTGGCGATCGTCTTTCAAAGTTTCGCGCTCTATCCGTGGATGACGGTGCGGCGCAACGTGCAAACCGTGCTCGAAGTGCGCGGCGTCCCGGAGTCCGAGGCCGTCGAACGCGCCGAGCACGCTATCACGCGTGTGGGGCTGGGCGGGTTCGAGGACGCGTACCCACGCGAGCTGTCGGGCGGCATGAAGCAGCGCGTCGGGATGGCCCGCGCGCTCGTCGTCGATCCGGAGATCCTGTTCATGGACGAGCCCTTCAGCCAGGTGGATGCGCTGACCGCCGAAAGCTTGCGCGCCGAAGTGCTCGACATCTGGAGCCACAAGGGGCGCAATCCTTCATCGATCCTGATGGTCAGTCACGACATCCGCGAAGTTGCCTTCATGGCGGATCGCATCGTCGTCCTGGGCGGCAATAATCCCGCCCGCATCCGCACCATCGTCCAGGACGATCTTCCCCGCCCCCGGGACTACCAGGCCAGCGAGTGTGTGGCGCTCATCGACCAGCTGCACGGCATCATCACCGGCAGCGAGCTGCCGGACGTCGCCGCCGCGGCGGACCAGGCCGCCGTGATCGAACCCCTGCCCCACGTTTCTCCGGTTGAAGTGGTTGGCCTGCTCGAATACCTCGACGCGCGGGGCGGCAAAGGCGATGTCTTCCGGATCGCCGCGCAGACCCACCGCGAGTTCGGTGACGTCATCACCATCGTCAAGGCGGCGGAGATGCTGAATCTCGTGGACACGCCCAAGAGTGTGGTGCTGCTCGAGGCGGATGGTCGACGATTCGTCCAAGGGACGCCGGACGAGCGCAAAGTCATTTGGCGGACGCAACTGCTCAAGCTGGCGCTGTTCCGCGAGATCAGGGACATCCTCCGCAAGCAGCGCGGCCACGCGATCGATCGCGAAATTATCCTCGAGACCATTGTGCTCCGGATTCCCCAGGAGGACTACGAGAAGGTCTTTGAAACGCTGATCGGGTGGGCCCGCTTCGGGGAGCTGTTCAGCTATGACGAGGCGACCGGCATGGTCTCACTCTACCAGCGACGTCGGTCGGCTTCCATCGCCACACCCCCGGCACCTCCGCCATCCTCTCCCACCGAAGCCGACACGTCCTCATAGAGAGCTAAATTCCGCGCCATGGATCTTCGGCAGCTGCGCTATTTCGTCGCGGTCGCGGAGGAGCTGCACTTTACTCGCGCAGCGACGCGCCTGCGCGTGACTCAGCCGACGCTGAGCCAGCAGGTCCGGTTGCTCGAAAAAGAGCTCGGCGTTCGCCTGCTCAAACGCAACAGGCGAAACGTCGAGTTGACGCATCCGGGCCGAATTTTTCTCGGCGAAGCAAAACGCTTGCTCGCCAGCGCCGAGGAGGCCATAAAGGCCGCGCGCTCAGCCCAGGACGGCCGCCTTGGCAAGCTGGTGGTGGTGTGCGGGCCTACCGCCGCGTACGCCGGACTCCTCGGGCTGCTCGAGTCATATCGCCGCCGGTCACCGAAGGTCGAGGTCCAAATAGTCGAGTCGCCCGTGATCGACGCCGTCGTCACGGTCGAGCACGGGCAGGCTGACGTCGGTCTCGTGGTACCCTACTTCGAATCGTCCCTCTTGAAGCGGGAAGTCGTACTGGAGCTGCCGCTGCTGGCCGCATTGCCGAAGTCGCATCCCCTCGCCAACGCAAAAACGGTGTCCCTGGAGCAGCTCGCCGGTGATCCATTCATTCTGTTCGGGCAACGTCGGGGCTCCGGCTTTTTCGAGCGGGTGCTGGGCATCTGCAACGCGTGCGGGTTTACACCCCGTGTGCTCGAGGCGATGGAGCACATTCATACGCTCCTCTACATGGTTGGCGCCGGTTACGGGGTCTCTTTGGTGCCGACCACGCTGGCCCCTGTGGAGCGTCCCGAGGTCGCGCTCGTCCCGCTACACGAGCGGGCGGCGACCCTCGAAATCGGGATGATTTGGCGCTTTGACCAGGACTCCCCGCTGGTCACGGGCTTCCTGGAGACCGTCCGGTCGTGGTGCAAGGACTTGCCTATAGCCAGCCGCTGAGTTATGCCCCTGCCGTTGCAGAATGCCATAGCTCCGATTCTCTCGCCAAATGGCTCGGCTTAGCCACAAGTCTATGAGTGACAAGAGTTTACTCGATTTAGCGGCCTTAGGCATCGGAAATGCTATTATGGGGCGCGAAATAATAGTTGCTCCTTATCACCGACCTTTCAGGGGGCTGCCAGATGAGCCGTAAAGGTTTCACACTGATCGAACTTCTGATCGTCGTCGTGATCATCGGCATTCTGGCCGCGATTGCGATCCCGAAGTTCGCGAACACGAAGGAAAAGGCGTATCTCGCGTCGATGAAGTCGGACCTCCGGAACCTCGTGACGGCCGAAGAGGCCTACTTCGCCGACTCGGTGAAGTACACGACGAACCTGGGTACGGCGTACGCGACGACCAGCGGTGTGGTTGGCCCGACGATCGCGTTGACGGCCAACGGGTGGACGGCGACGGTGTCCCACACCACGACCACCAAGACCTGCGCGATTTTCGTCGGGTCCACTGCGATCGCCCCGGCCACCAAAGAGGGCGAGCCGAAGTGCCAGTAATACTCGGCTGAACGTGCTGAACTTGTAGACTCGGGCAGATGGAAGAACGGCGGGGAGCGATCCCCGCCGTTCGTTTTTTGGTTCCCGAGCTCGTGCAGAGCTCGCTACGCGTGTGCCGCCCATGACGTCTCGCCGGGCGTGTACGGCGCGCACGGATCGTAGCGTCCCGGCGTCTCGCGGTAGCGCATGGCCTGGGTGCAGCCGATCTCCGACGTGAAATACCCGAGAAGCGTGAGCTCCTTGATCTGCCGGAAATAGTGCGGTGACGCGTTTTGGGCGCGAGTGTCCATATACGCCTTGGCGTCCTTGTCCAGCTGCTCGAGAAACGCAAGCCGGTCGGCTGGGGACTTGGTCATGAAGCCTGCGGCATTCAGTTTCTGCAGGCCGTCGCGGAACGTCGCCTGCTGCTGTTCATCGTAGGTGTCCGTGACCATCAACGCCATGAATGCGCCGGTATGCGCAGCTTTGGCGCCGGGCGTCTTGGTGTCGGGCAGAATCGTGTCGGCGACTTCATCGAGCAGCGCGACATCCTGCGCGGTGAATGTGCCGGTCTGCCGCACTGTAGCCGCGCGCGCGTGCGCGCGCTCGACCGCGGTGAAGAGATCGCCGTGGCCGACGAACACGAGGCCACTAAGCAGCGCCGTGACGCGCTTGATCGCCTCACGCCGATCGATCTCAGCGTTCGCGCTCTCCGAAATGGGGTTCGAGGACTCAATAGTGGACATGATTTCTCCTAAAGATTCCGGCGCTTCAGCTCGTTGACCGCCCAATCGGCGGCCCGAGCCGTCATCGCCATATACGTCAGTGATGGATTGACGCAGTTCGCCGACACCATTTGTGAGCCGTCGGTCACGAACACGTTCGGCGCATCCCACACCTGATTGTGCGAGTTGAGCACCGACGTCTTGGGATCCTTGCCCATGCGGGCCGTGCCCATCTCGTGAATGCCCATGCCGGGCCAGTAGCCGCCGTCGTACGTATGCACGTCTTTTACGCCCGCGGCCTCGAGCATCTCGGCCATGTCGTTTGCCATGTCCTTGCGCATCCGCGCCTCGTTCTCGCCGGTCGCGCAGTCGATCGCGAGGACGGGCATCCCCCACTTGTCTTTCTTCGTCTGATCGATCGTGACCCGGTTGGCGGGATTCGGCAGCATTTCGCCGAACGCGGTGCCACCGATCGACCAGTCGCCGGGCTGCGCCATCAGATCCTTGAACGCGCCGCCGACGCCCAGCTCGGCCACACCGCGCGACCAGCCTGAGCGACTCGCGCCACCCTGATAACCGAAGCCGCGGAGATAGTCACGCTTGTCGCCGAAGAGATTCCGGTATTTCGGGATATAGAAGCCGGTCGGACGGCGACCGTAGTAGTACTTGTCGTTGAGCCCTTCGATCGTGCCGGACGCGCCGACGCGGAAATGGTGATCCATCAGATTGCGTCCGAGCGCGTCGGAGCTCGAGCCGAGCCCGCCGGGCCAGACATCGGTCGCCGAGCGCATCAAGAGCCACGTCGAATTGAGCGTGGACGCGCACAGGAAGATGATCTTCGCGGTGTATTCGCTCCATTGATTCGTTACCGCATCGAGCACGCGGACGCCGGTTGCGCGCCTCGTGTTCTTGTCGTAGACGAGTTCGCTGACGATCGCGAACGGCCGCAGGGTCAGCCGGCCGGTCGCCATCGCGGCCGGCAACGTCGACGACTGGGTGCTGAAGTAGGCGCCGAAGGGGCACCCCAGCCAGCAGGCGTTCCGGTACTGACAGGGCGCCCGCCCCGGCAGTGCCAGCGTGGCATTCGCCGTTCGGCCGGCAATGATCCGGCGCTTGCCGTCGAACTTCTCCTTCAGCCGTCCGGCGATCAGCTCCTCACCACAATTGAGTGGCATTGCCGGCTGGAACTGCCCGTCGGGGAGCTGCGGGAGTCCCTCGCGCGAGCCAGAGATCCCTGCGTGGCGTTCGACGTAGTCGTACCAGGGGGCGATGTCGGCGTAGCGAATCGGCCAATCGATCGCGATGCCGTCCTTCGCGTTCGCCTCGAAGTCGAAGTCGCTCCAGCGCAAACTGACGCGGCCCCACATCAGCGAGCGCCCCCCCACGTGGTAGCCGCGGTACCAATCGAAACGTTTGATTTCCGTGTAGGGCGAATCTTTATCCGATGCCCACCAGTCGAGATTCTTCTCGTTGAGCGGATAATCGCGCTTCAGCACCGGATAGTCGTGCTCCATCTGCTGAGTCCGACCGCCGCGATGCGGATACTGCCAGGGTCCTTTGGTCGCGTTCACGTAGTCTTTGACGTGCTCGATGTTCTTACCGCGCTCGAGCAGCAGGACGCGCAGGCCCTTCTCCGTCAGCTCCTTGGCTGCCCAGCCGCCCGAAATCCCGGATCCAACGACGATCGCATCGTAATTCTGTGACTGCACAATCCCTCCTCTGGAGTTCAATCAGGAGCGCACATACCCGAAGTCGCGCTCGTTCGCCTTCGTCATCGCAATGATCACGTCCGGTACTATGACGACTCCCGGCAGCGCATGCGCGGTCAAATCCGCGTGAATGTCCTTGGCCGCGCCCATCCCGCCCTTTTCGAGGCGCCCGGACCAGCGTTTCAGGGCGTTGTTGCACAGCGCGAAGGTCACACCGCGCCGCTGCAGCGCCTCGATCGAGCTCTCGGCTGTGCCATCCGCGACCGGATCGCCGGGTCGGGGATGGGCGAAATAGTTACGCGCGAGCGGCGCGTTGGTCGTGGAGTCGGTGATGCTCAGCGCCGCGCCGAGTTTGTACTTCTCCCACATCGCGTCCTGGAGACCGAGCGGCGTCGTCCGCGCGTACAGCGTCACAATGACGCTCACGTCGCGGTCCTCCACGCCGTAGGCCTCGCGCCAGGTATCGAGGTAGTTACGCACGTGACGCAGCACGGTCCCGCCGTCCGGATCGGGGGCATCGAATAGCTGGCGATGCTTGCCTTTGAGCTGGTCGAGCCATGCATCGGACGCTGGCCCGTCCTCTATCAGCGACCGTGGGCTGTCGTTGGTCCGCAGCAGCGCACCGGCGCCCATCACGGCGACCGCACTCACGAAATCGCGACGGTCAATCGGCATATGGGTCTCCTCGGGACTCTGGTCTCACGACGCCAATGCGCGGATCTCGCGCAGCACGGTCTCGATCTCGTCCGGCGTGTTCATGACGCCGCCGGAAACGCGAGCGTACGAGACCTTATAGGGCGATGTTGTCGTGCGAATCTTCTTCTCCGCAAGCCGGGCCACAACTTGCTCGGGCGTCACACCACGCACTTCGAAACACGAGATGCCGCCCGACAGCGCCGGATCCCGTGGCGTGTGGAGCGTGACGCCGGCGATTTTCGCGGCGCCTTCGCGGAAGGCCGCATTGAGCTCTGCGACTCTGGCCGCGATCTGATCCCGGCCGATCGAGCGGTGCAGCTCCACGGCCGCGGGCACGGCCAATAAATGTTCGTAGGCAACGAAGCCACCGGGCGAGACAAATGCCGCCTGCGTGGGTGGGTACTCCTTGCGATCGCCCCATGCGGGCCAGGTGATGGGGACGCCGTCGGGATCGAAGTTCGGGATCGTCGGCCTGAGCTCCGGCCAGGCGTCAGTACGGCCCCAGAGGAAGCCCGTGCCCCGCGGCCCGAAGAGCCACTTGTGCGTGCCACTCGCAAAAAAGTCCATGCCGAGTTTCGCGACGTCAACATCCTGATTAGCGAAGCCGTGCACGCCGTCGACGATCAGCAGGCAGCGATCCGCCGGTGCCCGGCCGCGATTCGCGCGCGCCACCACTTCGGCGAGCGGCTCAAGTGGAAGCTTCACGCCAGTCGAGGAATGCACCCACGTCACACCGAGCGCTCGCGTCCGTGGCGTAATGGCACGCCCGACCCGCTCGACGATCTGATCCGCGTTGACTCGGGCGGCCGCATCGTAGAGCGGAATGAACCGCACGCCACAGCCGGCCCGGGCGGCGGCATAGCGGATCGATTCATGGTGCGAGTAGTGGTCGTGCTCCGTGGTGACGATTTCCTGATCGGCGCGAATGCGGAGGCCGTGATAGGCCATCGCCAGCGACGTCGTGGTATTCGAGGTCAGGGCGATTTCCGTGGGTTCGCCGCCGACGTAGCCGGCGAGCGCCCGTTTCACCGCGCTGAACGGATGTCCTTCCGTGTCGCCGAAGAGCGCGATCTCGACCCACAGCGCATCCGAGTCGAGCTTCTTGCGAAAGTGATCGATCGCATCGGCAACCGGTTTGGGATGTGACGCGAAGAGAAAACTCGAGAGATGGGTCCAGTCGGACGCGAGAGGAAAGAGATCGCGAACCGCCAGCCAGTCGACGGCGCCGGTTACCGACCGCACGCCTCGGATCGGCGGGACGCGCGGCTGCGCCGCGGCGATGTCGGGGAAGATTGATCGCAGTGACCCGGCAGCCAAACCGGCGGCGAGGGACTTGAGCACCTCGCGGCGTTGCAGCGTCATGGCAGCTCTCCCCGTGGTTGGCGACGCCTAGAACCTGACGCTCCGAAGCGGACGTTGCCAGTCCGCGATTTGGCCCGCATGCTTGACGTTTCGTTCCTTCCTGAGGTGGCTATGCGCAAGGCCCTGCTGCTGATGCTCCTGCTTGTGGCGCTCGTGCCACAGATCCTCGTCACCCAAGATCCGCCGATCATTCCGCGGCGCGTGCTGTTCGACAATCCCGAACGGGCGGCCCCGCAGCTTTCCCCCGACGGGCTGCTCCTGGCCTACCTCGCGCCCGACAGCGGCGTGTTGAACGTGTGGGTCCGGACGGTGGGAAAGACTGACGACCGGCCGATCACCCGGGACCGGGTGCGCCCCGTCCGCTTTTACTTCTGGCAGGGCGATTCGAAACATGTGCTGTATCTCCAGGACAAGGCGGGCGACGAGAATTACCGCGTCTTTCAAACCGATGTGGAGACGCGCGCGACCAAGGATCTCACGCCGTTCGACAGCGTGGCCGCGCAGATCCTGGCGGTCGATCCCTCGCGCCCCAACGAAATGGTCGTCGCGTTGAATCGCCGCGACCGGCGCTTTCACGATGCCTATCGGCTGGATTTGAAGAGCGGGCAACTCACGCTGATCGCGCAGAACCCCGGAGATGTCGCCGGGTTCTCGGCAGATAACGCATTCCGCGTGCGGGTCGCTCAAGCCTCATTGCCCGACGGCGGCAGCGAAATTCGGGTGCTCGACGACTCCAACCACTGGAAAACGATTCGGCACGAAGGCCCTGACGAGACATTCGGCGGAGTCGCGGCGTTCACGCCGGACGATCAGGCTGCGTGGGTGATCTCGAGCGTTGACGCGAACGCCGCCCGCCTGGTCCAGATGGATCTGAAGACCGGGGCGTCAAAGGTCATCGCTGCCGACTCGCAGTTCGACGTCACGAACATTCTGACCCACCCGCGGACGCACGCGCTCCAGGCCGTTTCGTTCGAGCGGGCGAGGCTTGAATGGCAAGTCCTGGATCCGGCGATTCGCGGCGACTTCGACGCGCTCGCGCGGGTGCGCAACGGCGACGTGAACGTCGACAGCCGCAGCCTCGACGACCGGCGCTGGATCGTTCGGTACGTCGTCTCCGACGGACCGGTCTACTATTACCTCTACGATCGTCCGACCAAGCGCGCCACCCTGCTCTTCAGCAATCGCCCGAAGCTCGAGCAATACAAGCTCGCGCAGATGCAGCCGATCACGTTCCCGGCGCGCGACGGCCTCACCTTGTACGGCTATCTCACGCTGCCGCCCGGGAAAGAGGCGAAGAATTTGCCGCTCGTGCTGTTCCCGCACGGGGGGCCATGGGGTCGCGATGAGTGGGGCTACAACGGCTTCGTCCAGTGGCTCGCGAACCGCGGTTACGGGGTGTTGCAAGTAAACTTCCGCGGCTCGACCGGCTACGGAAAGAAGTATCTCAACGCGGGCGATCGCGAGTGGGCGGGAAAGATGCACACCGATCTGCTGGACGGCCTCGATTGGACGGTGAAACAGGGATATGCCGATCCCAAGCAAGTGTGCATCTTCGGCGGCAGCTACGGCGGCTACGCGACGCTCGTCGGCGTCACGTTCACGCCCGACGTCTTCAAGTGTGGGGTCGATTTGTTCGGCCCATCGAACCTCGTAACCCTGATGCAGAGCATTCCACCATACTGGACGACATTCCGCGCGATCTTCGACAAGCGCATGGGCGCGCACGACGATACGACGTTCCTGAAGTCGCGCTCGCCGCTCTTCAAGGCCGATCAGATTCGTGCGCCCTTGATGGTGATTCAGGGCGCCAACGATGTGCGTGTCAAGCAGGCCGAGAGCGATCAGATCGTGGCGGCAATGCGGAAGAATGGCCGGGATGTCGTGTACATCGTTTTCCCCGATGAAGGCCATGGCTTCGCCCGCCCCGAGAACAATCTCGTATTCACCGCTGCTGCCGAATCATTCCTGGCCAAGTATCTGGGCGGACGGCTGGAGCCGGAGGGCAACGGAGAGAGTGCGGCTAGCTTTCTGAAATGACGCAGCTGGATGCATTCACCATCGGTGAGACGCTGCCCGAAGGATTCGCGTATCAACCCGATGTCGTGACGATCGCGCAGGAACGCGAGCTGGTGCAGCAGATCGCGACGCTTCCCTTCAAAGCCTTCGAATTCCGCGGCTTTGAAGGGAAGCGGCGCACCGTGTCCTACGGTTGGCGCTACGACTTCAACCACCAGGAGTTGCAGCCCGCCGATCCCATCGCGTCTTTCCTGCTGCCAATCCGTGAGCTGGGAGAACGCTTTGCCGGGCTGTCGGCTGGGGCATTAGAGCAGGTCACCGTCATCGAGTACAGCGCGGGCTCGGCCATCGGCTGGCATAAGGACCGGCCGATGTTCGGCGATGTGGTCGGCGTGTCGCTCCTGTCGCCGACCCGGTTTCGGTTTCGGCGCCAGGGAGGCGGCCGCAAGGGAAGCTGGCAGCGCGCGTCGCTCACGGTCGAGCCGCGGTCGATCTACCTGATGCGCGGTCCCGCCCGGGACGTCTGGCAGCATAGCATTCCCCCCGTCGAGACGCTGCGCTACTCCATTACCATGAGGACGCTCCGGAGGTGACCCGACTCGAACAGTGGGTCACGCCCGCCGTGGAGGCGAACGCGGGCCGCTCCGCCTTTCGCCTGCTGCCGACGGGACTCGATGCCTTTGTGGCGCGCGCGGTCCTGATCGAGATGGCCGAGCGCACGCTCGATCTCCAGTACTACATCTTCCACCGCGATAAGAGCGGCGCGCTCATCACCGAGCGCGTGATTGCGGCAGCCGATCGCGGCGTACGCGTGCGCATCCTGATCGACGACTGGGGGACACTCGAGAAGAACGACGAATCCGTCGCGGACCTCGACGCCCATCCCAACATCGACGTGCGGCTGTTCAATCCGTATACGCACCGCTCCGGATTCCTCCGCCTTGCCGAGCTGGTGACGAATTTCCGCCGCGTCAACCGCCGCATGCACAACAAACTCTTCGTCGCCGACGGGCTCGTCACCATCCTCGGCGGCCGCAACATCGGCGACGAATACTTTAGTTTCGCGGAGCTCGACTTCCAGGATGTGGACGTGCTCGCGGCGGGCCCGGTTGCCCGCCAGGCAACGGCCAGCTTCGAGACCTACTGGAACAGTCGATTCGCGATTCCCATCACGCAGCTCGGCAAGTTCGCGCCGGATCCGGCGACGTTCCGGGCCAAGCGCGAGTCGTTGCGCGCCCGCTGCGATCTGCTGCACGATTCGGCGTACACGCGCGCGCTCGCCGAGTCCAGTTTGGGACAGGAGCTGCGGGCCGACGCGCTGCGCGTACATTGGGCCGACGGACGGATCATCGCGGACCCGCCGCAGAAGCTCGCGCAGCCTGCCGGCACCCAGAGTGACGCCTACCTCGGCGAGCAGTTGTCGCCCCTTGCCAGCGCGACGCGATCGGACCTGCTGGTCGTGTCTCCGTATTTCGTGCCGGGCAAGACCGGCGTGGCGTTTCTGGGGGACCGGGAGCGCGATGGGGTGAGCGTTCGCGTGCTCACCAATTCGCTCGCCGCCACCGACGTCTGGCTCGTGCACGCCGGCTACATGAAGTACCGCCGTCCGCTGCTGCGCGAAGGAGTGCGCCTGTTCGAGCTTCGTCCTGAGGCAGCCGGCGCCAAGCGCCCGCGCGCCGTCAAGGCATTTCCCGGCGCATCGCGCGCAAGCTTGCATGGCAAGACGTTCGTGTTCGATCGCGCGTCCGTTTTCATCGGCTCGCTCAACCTCGATCCGCGCTCGCTGCAGCAGAACACCGAGGTCGGTGTTCTCGTCGACTGTCCCGACCTGGCACGCGAGGTCGCCGCGCTCTTCGAGCGTTGGTCGAGTCCGGAGCTGGCGTACGAGGTCAGGCCCGGATCAAATGGTGGGCTGCGCTGGACTCCCGATGGGCTGACTGATGAGCCGGGCGCGGGGTTCTGGCGGCGCCTCGGTGTCAAGCTTTGCTCGCATCTCCCGATCGATTCACTGATTTGACCGGAGACATTTCGCACTGATGAAAGTCATTACCCGCGCCATCCCGGCGCCGGCCATCACAGCGCAAGCAACACCCGCCATCGTGTCACCGTTTGTCGACGCATTCTGTACCGGGGGCCTGTCGCTGCTCGTTCTCGTGCCGCTCCTGCTGATGCGACGCACCGACGTCCTGATCGTGAGCATCGGCGCGCAGGCGTGGCTCGGTGCGCTCGTGAACATGCCGCATTTTCTCGCGTCGTACCGCATGGTCTACCGCACGCGTGACACCATCCGGAAGCATCCCTGGGCCGCGATCTACGTGCCCGTCCTCCTGCTCGCCGCCTGCATCACCGCGGTCGTCGCCAGCCGCTGGAGCGACATTCCCATCTCCGCGCTCCTGACGGTTTCGAACACGTACCTGGCGTGGCATTACACCGGCCAGGCATGGGGCATGGTCGCGACCTTCACGCATCTCGATGGGAATCCCTTGAACGGATTCGAGCGCCGCCTGATACGGGGCTCGCTCTTCATTCTCGCCGCGTGGCATGTCGTCTGGTTCTTTCATTTCGGCTACGACCAGTACGTGGATCTCACGCCGTTGTACACGGGACTCAGCATCCTGACGGCGGCCGCGCTGGTGATGGGTCTCGCGGGCTTCGCGATGCACAAGGCCCGCACCGGACGCGTAGCGCCGCTGCCTGCCTGGATTCCCTGGATCGCGATCTTCGTCTGGTACGCAGCGATGGGGGTCGTGGGTCTTCCCGCGCTGTTCATCGTCCAGATCGCGCACGCATTGCAGTACCTCATCTTTCCGCTGCGCGTCGAAATCAATCGCACCCGTCGCGTGCAGGTGATCGCGCGCGATTCGGGCCCTGCGCAGCGGCTCGCGCTGCACATCCTGCTGTACGTCATTCTCTTGCTGCTTGGCTCGATTGTCGCCGCGATTCTCTTACCGCTCGGCGCCATGGCCGTCGTGACAGATTGGCTGGGATCACGGCCGGGAGAAGTCGTTGGATTCGCGATCACGGCCTTCTTTAATATCCATCACTACTTCACTGACGGCGTGGTGTGGAAGCTGCGCGATCCTGCTGTACGCGCTGATCTGCTGGGACACATCCGCCGGTGAAAGTTCATCTCCTCGACGGCACATACGAGCTGTTCCGGCATTTCTACGCCATGCCCAAGCAGGCCGACCGCGAGGGACACGAGGTCGGCGCGATCGTCGGTGTGCTCGGCTCGGTGCTCGGCATGCTGGAGGGCGGCGCCACGCACATCGGTGTCGCCACCGATCACGTCATCGAATCGTTCCGCAACGATCTCTGGGCCGGCTATAAGACGAGCGAGGGGGTGGACCCCGAGCTCCTGGCCCAATTCCATCCGCTGGAGGATGCGCTCCGGGCCATGGGCGTCATGGTCTGGGCGATGGAAGAGTTCGAGGCGGACGACGCTCTTGCATCCGCCGCGCGGCGCGCCGCCAAAGATCCAAAGGTCGAGCAAGTGATC
>DASZNX010000157.1:0-6510 GCA_035551075.1 Gemmatimonadales bacterium
GGTGGCGCCACCCCCGATACCAGCATCTACGCGAACGCATTCTTTCCGAAGACACTCGAGATCGGTGTCGGCGATACGGTTACATGGGTCTTCGAAGGATTTCACAACGTCGCCTTCCTGGGCGGCGGCGCCACGCCGCCGTTCGCGGTGACCGACAGTGGCAAGATGTATTTCAATCCCCTCGTCGTGTTTCCCGCCGGCGACAAGAGCTACGATGGCACCGGCTATCACAACTCAGGGACGCCGGGCCCGGACGGGAAGCTGTCCTACACCCTGACGTTCACCAAGCCGGGCCGCTACTCGTACATCTGCGCGATTCACTCCGGCATGCGCGGGATGGTGATCGTGAAGGACAAGGCGACCGAAACTCCGGCGGCGGCATTGAAGCGCGGGCGCGCAGAGCAGGCCGCAACCCTGGCCGCGGGACGCGGCGCATTTGCCAACCTTCACGTGGCCCATCACGGCACGACCTTCGTTGTGCCGCTGGTTGGGAATAGCCAACAGCGCTACTCTGTGCTCCGCTTTACTCCCAAGCCCCTGGTGGTTCCGCGCGGCTCGACCGTCACGTGGACGATGCGCGACACGTTCGAGGTGCACACCGTGACGTTCACGAGCGGCGAGAAGCCGCCCCAGTTTGTGGTGCCTGAAGCGCAGCCCGGCGGTCCACCGAAGCTGCTCCTCAACCCGCGGGCGCTGACGCCGACCACAACGACGCAGTACGACGGCACCGGCTACGTGAACTCCGGCATGCTGTTTCCGCCCGGCAATCCGGCGAAGCTTCCGTCGTCTTATAGCCTCACGTTCACTACACCGGGCCGCTTCGAGTACTGGTGTCTGATTCATGCCGATGTGGGTCAGCGCGGCACAATCATCGTACAGTAACCAAAGAAAGAAACGGGCAATGGCAACGGAACTTCTGGCATCCACAAACGTGATCCGCGATCCGGTCGGCGATCATCTCCTCACGCCGCAAAACTCGGCGCTGCTCGTGATCGACTACCAGCCGGCACAGCTCGGCGCCGTGCGCTCGATGGATCGCGACCTTCTGGTCAAGAACGTCGTCTCGACGGTCAAGCTGGCGCGGCTATTCGGCCTGCCGATCGTGCATTCGACGGTGAACGTCAAGTCGGGTCGCGGCAAACCGACACTTGCGCCGCTTGCCGAGCAGCTCGCGGACAATCCGCCGGTCGATCGCACCACGACCAACGCCTGGGAGGACGCCGATTTCGTGCGAGCCGTGCGCGCCACCGGCCGGCGGAAGCTGATCATCTGCGCGCTGTGGACGGAAATCTGTATGGCATTTCCGGCGCTCGACGCGCTGCGCGAGGGTTACGACGTGTATCCGGTGGTCGATGCCATCGGCGGCACGTCGCTCGAAGCCCATCGCGCCGGTCTCGAGCGCGTAATTCAGGCGGGTGGCCGGCCGATCACCTGGGTGTCGCTCGGCGCCGAGCTGCAGCGCGACTGGGCGCGGGCGGAGACTGCGGCGGGTGTGGTGGAGATCGTCCTGACTGAACGCCTGCTGAAGGAGTGATCGGCGCGAGAGGAACTCCTCGAGCGGGACCGCTCCCTCCGGATGCCCGTTCCTGCAGTAGCTTCACGCATGACCCTCTCATCACGCCTTCTGATCAAGCCCGGAACGCTGCTCTCGCTGCCGGACATCGATCCGGACGAGACGCACGGCTTTGCCAAAGGCCCCGACCTCGATGCGGCACTCGAACGCAACCTCACCCGGCTCGACGAGCTGCAGTACCTGATGTACGCGGAGCACCGCCGCGCGCTCCTTGTGGTCCTGCAGGGAATGGACGCGGCCGGCAAGGACGGCACGATTCGTCACGTCATCAAGGGGTTCAACCCGCAGGGCTGCCGGGTGACCGCATTCAAAACCCCGACGCCCGAGGAGGCGGCGCACGACTTTCTGTGGCGCGTGCATCCGGCGGTCCCCCGGAGGGGTGATGTCGCCATCTTCAATCGCTCCTATTACGAGGACGTCGTCGTCGTGCGCGTGCACAAGCTCGTGCCCGAGCATGAGTGGAAGGAGCGGTACGAGGAGATCAACGCCTTCGAGCGTTTGCTCGCAGATCACGGCACCGTGATCGTCAAGCTCTTCCTGCACATCAGTAAAGACGAACAGAAGCGGCGGCTCGAGCGCCGCCTCGACGACAAGACGCGGCAATGGAAGGTCTCGCTGAGCGATTTCGAGGATCGCAAATCGTGGAAGGACTACATGCGCGCGTACGAAGACGCCATCAGCAAGTGCAACGGGTCACACGCGCCGTGGTACGTCGTTCCCGCCAATCACAAGTGGTTTCGCAATCTCGCGGTCTCTCAGATTCTCGTCGACACGCTCGAGGCACTCGACATGAAATTTCCAAAACCGAGCGTTGACTTGAGCGCGATCAGGCTGGATTGACATCCATTGGCCCGCACTACTCGGCCAACACCTGGTGCACGGTCGCAACGGCGATCGAGCCCTCTCCGACCGCCGACGCGACTCGCTTCGTGCTGCCGGAGCGCACATCGCCCACGGCGAGCACGCCCGGCAAACTGGTTTCGAGGAGATACGGCTGCCGGCGGAGCGGCCACTGCGCCGCGGCGAGAACGTCAGGGCTCAGCGCCGGTCCCGTCTTGACAAATCCCTTCTCATCGAGCGCGAGGCAGCCCGCCAGCCACTTGGTGCTCGGCTCCGCGCCGGTCATCGTGAAGACGTGGCGGATGTTCTGCGTTTCGACTGCCCCGTCGCGACCCGACCGCCACGCAACGCGCTCGAGGTGACCGTTGCCTTCCAGGCCGACGATCTCGGTGTGGGTATGCTGCACGATCCGCGGGTGCGCATCGATGCGGCTGATCAGATAGCGCGACATGGTGCTCGACAATCCGCCGGAGCGGATGACCATATGAACGCGCTTCGCGGTCTCCGCGAGGAACACGGCCGCCTGCCCCGCGGAGTTCGCGCCGCCGACGATCGCGACCTCTTCGTCGCTGCACATCCGGCGCTCCATCTGCGTCGCCGCGTAATAGACGCCGGCATTTTCAAAGCGCGACAGGTTTTCCAGGGCGAGCTTTCGATACGTCACGCCCGTGGCGATGACGATGGCGCGCGTCAACAGCACGTCGTCCTCGCCTTCACCGAGGAAGACACGATACGGCTTCTTGTCGCAGTTGATTCTCAGCGCGTGTTTGGCGATGAGCACGCGTGCGCCGAACTTCAGCGCCTGATCGTACGCGCGCGCCGCGAGCTCCTGACCGGATATTCCGCCGGGGAATCCCAGATAGTTCTCGATTCTGGAGCTCGTTCCCGCCTGGCCTCCAGGGGCGTTCTCCTCCACCACGACCACGTTCAACCCCTCGGACGCCGCATACACGGCAGCGCCGAGTCCGGCGGGACCGGCACCGATGATGACCGCGTCCCAGATAGTCGTGCGATCCAGGTCGGGATTCAGACCCAAACAGTCGGCGAGCTTCTCAACCGTTGGGTTCTTGAGTACGACGGTCCCGCGGCAGATGACGACCGGTACGTCCTTGGCCGTGAGGTGAAATCGATCGAGCAACTCCTGACTCGCCGCGTCGGTGTCGAGATCGACCATCTTGTACGGATGACCGTTGCGCGTGAGAAACTCGAGGATGTGCAGCAGTCCCGAACAGTGATTCGAGCCGAGGATGATGACGTCGCCTTGTTGGCGATCGATGAGCTGCAGGCGCCGGAGAATGAAGGCGCGCAGGAAGATGTCGCTGAGCTCGGTATCGGTCGCCATGACGGTGAGCAGCTTGTCGCGCTCGATCTCGAGCACCTCACTGGGGGCCGTGGCAGCGATGCGGCCCAGGAACCGGCCGCCCGACAAAATCGACCGTTCGCCCGTGAACATCCCCACTGTGAAGGTGATCGCGGGCTGCATCGCTATCGAACCGGCGGTCTGCGTGAATGCATCGAGCTGACCGGATAAGACCACGAAGATCTTGGTGACCGGCTGGCCGGGCTCGCCAACGATCTCGCCCTGCGCGAGCTTCCGGCGATGCCCATGCGGCTCGAGCCGCTCGAGCTGCAGTGGCGTGAGCTCCGGGAAGGCCTCGTTTTTCGGAGCGGCTGTCGCGGACGGCGCGGGAACTGTCGAGGAGGTCATGTGCTTCCCTCAAGTCATAACCTACATGTCAAGGACGTCTCTATGGCCCAGCAATGCAAGCATCTCTCGCACGTTCACAACGTCTCTCCAAAGACGCCCGACGGCTGCGAGGAATGTCTCGCGACCGGCGACGAATGGGTGCATCTGCGGCTCTGTCTCGAATGCGGCCACGTCGGCTGCTGCGACGACTCGCCCAACCGGCACGCCACCAAGCACTTTCACAAGACCAAGCACCCCATCATGCGGAGCTTCGAGCCCGAGGAAGACTGGGGCTTCTGCTATGTCGATCAGATCATGTTCGAGCCGGCGCCGCAGCCCGCGCGGTAGCTTAGCGCCCAAGCGTCTGGATCAGCGCCATGATATTGCCTTCGCTGTCCTTGAACCACGCGGCCTTGCTGCCAGGCGTTACGGCGATGCCGCCCCTGGTCTTCAGTCCCGGCATATCGTATTCCTCGAACTGCACTCCGCGCGCCTTTAACTCGGCAACCTCGCGCTCCAGGTCGGCAACTTGCCAGAACGCCTGGCTCGCTTTGGACGTCCCGGCGTTCGGTGTTGGATACAGGAAACACGCCGTGCCGCCGGCGAATTCGTACATGACGCCACCTGCCACCTCTCGTCCGGGGGTGAAGCCCAGCTTGCGTTCGTAGAATTCTCGGGCACGCGCCACATTCTGTGCCGGGATGTACGCGTACATCGGCGATTTCTGCAGCATGACACCTCCGCTTGGATCAGGCGCCGACAGCGGTCACGTGAATGCCTGTTTTCAAGGTATGGTGCACGGGACACCGCTGCCCGATCTCGAGCAGCCGAGCTCGTTGCTCCGCGGTGAGCGCGCCTTCCAGCTTCACCTCCGTATCGATCCGGTCGAGCAGCGCGTCCTTATCCATGCAGTGCTCGCAGTCCTTCATGTGGCTGCGAAAGAATCGCAACCGGATCTCGACGTTGGTGAGCGGCCACTGCTTCCGTCGCGCATACAGCGCGATGGTGATCGACATTCAGGCGCCGAGCGCCGCCGTGATCAGCTGGTAGGCATCGGGTCCGCGATCCGTCCCACCGGCGCTCGCGGGCTCGTCCGCGACCAGGTGATGCCGGCCGATCGTGATGTCCTGCGCGAAACCCTGCGCACCGCCGCGCACGATGACGACTTTGTCTGCCTCAGCCATCTCTCCCTCCTCAGGTTCTCACGGAACGTGCGCCCTAAGCCAGTCGCGCGCGATATCCGCGATGTCGCGGCGTTCGACGTCCGCCAGCGCGTTCAGGCGGCGCATTTCCGCCTCCGAGATCTTCCCTCCCAGCTCCGCCAGGGCGCGTGCGATCGCCGGATGCTGCTCGAGCAAGGCATCGCGCACGACGGGCGCCGCCTGGTAGGGGGGGAAATACCCGCGATCATCCGCGAGCTGCACCAGGTTTAGCGCGACGATCTGCCCGTCGGTCGAGTTGCCGGCGATCACGTCGACCTTGCCGTCGGCCAACGCCCGGGTTGTGAGGCCCAGATCCATCGACGTGGGCGGCTGTGCAAACCGCAGGCCGTATACTCGCGCCAGTCCCGGGAAGCCGTCCTGTCGTTCCAGGAACTCGTATCCGAATCCCGCTTTGAGTCGCGGCGCGACCCCGGCGAGGTCCGAAATTGTCCGCAGATGATACCTGGTTGCGTCCGCTTGTCGCACGAGGATCGCGAATGTGTTGTCGAACCCGAACGGCGCCGTCCACCGCACGCGAAAGCGCCGCTCATACTCGGCGTTCACGAATCGGAACACGCTGTCCGGATCGGCGATCGGAGGCTGCTTGAGAATCGCCGTGAACGCAGTGCCCGTGTACTCGACGTAAATGTCGATGGCGCCCGTCGTGATTGCTTGATGGCAAACGAATGATCCGCCGAGGTGCAGCCGCCGTTCGACGGGCAGCCCGGTGCGATGCTCGATGTGTTGCGCTACGATCTCCGCCAGCAGATCGGACTCCGTGAAGTTCTTGGAACCGACGACGATTGGGCGCGGGCCACCACACGTCGTCAGCAATACCAAAACCGGGACGAATCTCAGCGCGCGCGCCACACCAATCTTCGCTCGGCGAGTCCCAGCAAACCGTCGGCGAGCAACGCAAGCACTGCCGCCGGGATGGCACCAGCAAGAATGAGTGTGTCATCCACCGTCGCCACGCCGCGAAAGATGTAGACGCCGAGCCCACCCGCGCCGATTGCGGCGGCAATCGTCGCGACTCCGACGCTCACCACCACGGCGACGCGCACGCCCGCGAGGATGACGCCGGCCGCCAGCGGTAGCTCGACCAGCCGAAGCAGCTCGCCATCACTCATGCCCATGCCACGGCCCGCCTCGCGAATAGCGGGATCGACACCGGTGATGCCGGCGTAGGTGTTACGGACGATCGGCAG
>DASZNX010000158.1:0-2966 GCA_035551075.1 Gemmatimonadales bacterium
GTACGCTCTGGCGGCGCTGACGTTCGCGATGCTCGTCAATCAGGTCGCCAAGCAATTCGGGAACTTCGTGGGCAAGGGATTGCCGTGGGGCATCATCGTCGAGGTATTCGCGCTTTCCATTCCCTTCATCGTCGCGATGACCCTGCCGATGGCGGTGCTCGTGGCGGTGCTGTACACGTTCAGCCATCTCGCCGCGGACAACGAAATCACCGCGATGAAGGCGTCGGGCATCAGCGTCGGCCGGCTGTTGATCCCGGTGGTCGGCGGCGCGACGCTCGTGACGCTCATCGCCTTCGCCTGGAACGATCAGATTCTGCCGCGGTCCAATCACGCCCTGCGGACGCTCCTCGTCGACATCCAGCGCAAGAAACCGACATTTCAATTGAAAGAGCAGGTCATCAATGAGGTGGTGACGAAGCAGTTCTTCCTGCGCGCCGCCCGCATCGATCCTGCCGCGAATACCCTGAGTGACGTGACGATTTACGACCTGGAGGATCCCGACCGGCGCCGGATCATCATGGCCGACTCGGGTCGCATGGCGTACACCCCGGGCGGCACCGACCTGTATCTTACGCTGCGCGACGGCGAGGTGCACGAGTTCAAGCGCAGCGATCCGGAGCATTTCAACCGGACGTTCTACAGCACCAACCGGATCAAGGTCGCCGGCGTGAGCAATACGTTCACGCAGACCGAGAATGATACCTACCGCGGCGATCGCGAAATGACAATCTGCGCGATGGAAGACGTGGTCGCGCACGCCCACAAGGACATGGAGCGCGTGCAGCGGGACGCCGTCATCTCCGTCACGGGCGAGCTGCGGCGGATGATCAAATTGGCGACGATACCCTCGGCGCCGT
The DNA here is from genome assembly GCA_035551075.1 of Gemmatimonadales bacterium. Lineage (GTDB taxonomy): Bacteria > Gemmatimonadota > Gemmatimonadetes > Gemmatimonadales > GWC2-71-9 > 20CM-2-65-7. Next base: position 858 of record DASZNX010000158.1, read on the forward strand.
TCGACACGACACTGCCGCCGCCGTCGCTCTACTGTCGGGCACTTGGCGCGCTGGAGCGGCTGGTAACTCCCACCGCGGCCCAGGCGCAGGGTGTCAGCCAAACGCCCGCGCCGCGCAAGCCGCCTCCGGTTGCAGCACCGCAACCGTCACGGCCGTCGGCGACTGTCGTGCCCTATAACGTGCAGCAGTACGCGCTCACGGCGTACGACCAGCAGCTCCGGGGCACGCGCATGCGCGCCGCGACGTACGAGGTCGAGATTCACAAGAAGCTCGCGATCTCGATCGCCTGTATCATCTTCGCGCTGCTCGGCGTGCCGCTGGCGATTCGGTTTCCGCGCGGCGGCGTGGGGCTCGTGATCGGGACCAGCCTCGCGGTATTCTCGGTATACTACGTCGGCCTGATCGGCGGCGAAGAGCTCGGCGACCGGCTGATTGTGCCGCCGTTCTTCGCGATGTGGACGCCGAATCTCATCTTTCTCATCCTGTCGATCCCGCTGCTCTGGACCGTCGGTCGCGCGGGCTCGAGCGCGCATGGTGGCGACTGGCAGGATATGAAGCGCGCGGTGCTGCGGTGGATTCCGATCAGGCGGAACGCGGAGCTCGGAAGCCGGAACGCATGATCGACCTTCGCGCCATACGCGCCCGGTTCGCCATTCCGCGGTCGCGCATGCGGACGCTCGATGTGTACCTGCTCCGGGAATGGCTGCGCGTCTTCCTGATCACGCTGTTCGGCTTTCCCATTCTGGTTATCGTCATCGATCTGACGGATAAGATGGATCAGTACCTGGGCCGCGGTCTCAAACCGGCCAAGGTCGCGCTCTCGTACGTCTTCGACCTGCCCGAAAAGATGTTCCTGGTGTTGCCGGTTGCCGTGTTGTTCGCGACCGTGTTTACGGTGGGTTCGCTGGGCCGTCATTCGGAGCTCACGGCCGCGAAGGCGTCGGGGATTTCGTTTCACCGGCTGGTGCGGCCGCTGTTCATCGCCGCCGCCGCTTCCTTTCTCATGGGCCTCCTGCTCGGCGAAATCTCCCCGGTGACCACCGCCAAACGGCTCGAGCTGCTGGGCGAGAAGGCGGTGCAGTCGCTGCCGATGCGCGACAACTTCGTCTACCGGGCCGACGGCGGGTGGGTGTACGCGATCCGCGGGCTCGACCTGCGCCAGCGTCAGATGGTGGACCTGATGCTCGAGCGCGAGGGTTCCAGCGCGGACTATCCGACGATCGTCGTCGCGGCGCAGCGCGCGGTGTACAGCGACTCCAGCAAGAAAAAGAAGAGCGCGCGACCGGCGTATTGGACGCTCCATCAGGGCTCGCTGCGCTATCTCGAGGGGAACGATCCCGTCGGCGAAGTCGCGTTCGAGTTCGACTCACTCATCTCGCGCACGCTGCGCGAGAGTCCGGTGGACCTGCTGGCCCAGCCCAAGGCGCCGGACGAGATGCGCTACTCCGAGCTGCAGCGCTACATCGACGCGCTGACGCGCTCCGGCTCCAATGCCAAGAAGCTCCAAGTGGAGCTCGCGCTCAAGATCGCCATTCCGTTCATCTGTTTGTTGATCGCGCTGTTCGGCGCGCCGCTGGCGATTGCGACACCCAAGAGCGGCACGGCGTGGGGCGTGGCGGCAAGTCTAGCCACCACGTTCATCGTACTGCTGATGTTCCAGCTCGCGAAAGCCGTTGGCGCCGGAGGCGTGTTGCCGCCGGCGCTCGCTGCCTGGGTGCCGAATATTCTCGTCGGTGGAACGGCGTTCTACCTGCTTCGCAAAGCTCCCACCTAGCGTCCTTGACGCGTTGCATGGGGCGGGCGACTTTCTCCCCGTCTCGATGGACACTGCCGCACTCCGTATCGGCCACTTCGAATGAGAGGTCCATCCATGCGTTGGATCGTTCGGTGCAGCCGCGCCCTTGTGGCCGCGGCCGTTCTTGTGTTGGCATTCGCTGATTCGTTGCCGGCCCAGGGGGTAACGACCTCCTCTATCGCGGGCATGGTCACCGATTCCAGCGGCACACCAGCCGACGGCGCCCGCGTCACCGCCGTTCACCTGCCGTCGGGCACGACGTACGCCGGCATCACCCGCGCAGACGGGAGGTTTACGATCCCCGGGATGCGGGT
>DASZNX010000159.1:0-19688 GCA_035551075.1 Gemmatimonadales bacterium
GTCTCGTTGAGCGCGCGCGCGCCCTGGCTGCCGCCGAACACCAACACCGTGGATCGATTGCCGTCGAGTCCGAGCTCTTGGCGGGCGAGCATCGCGTCGACTCTTCCTGGTGGCGTAATCGGATTGCCGAACACGAAGACCTGCGTCGTGGGACCGGGATGCAGCCGCAGTCGCGCTTCCGGAAACCCGAGATGCACTTGCCGAGCGCGACGGGACAGCGCGCGCGTCGTGAGTCCCGGAAACGCGTTCTGCTCCTGCAATGCCGTGGGAATGCGCGCGCGCTGCGCGCGCCAGACGACCGGTCCGGCCGCGTATCCACCTGTGCCGATGACGATCGCGGGCTGTTCCTCGCGGAGCACCCGCCCGGCCGCGCGCCACGCGTGGATGGCGATCAGAGGCCAGCGCGCATTGCGCCACCACGCGCGCCGGTAGATGGGCTCCATTGGAAGGAGATGAAATCGGAACGGGTGACGCGGAAGGATTTGCGCTTCGATGCCCCGCGCGGCGCCGACTAATACAACGTCGTGACCTTCATCCGCCACGACCTGCGCCAAGGCGAGCGCCGGCATGAGGTGACCGCCGGTGCCGCCGCCTGCGATGAGAATCTTCATGACAAAACGGTGCGTGGTGCGTGGTACGTGGTGCGTGGGGTCAATGAGAGCTCCCGCGCGCGAAACGCAGCCCCCAACCACGCACCACGCACTACGTACCACGCACTACGCACCACGCACCACGCACTACGCACGCGAAGGTCTCCGGGCACGCCCTACGCTGGCCAGCACACCAGTTGCCGCCAGCGCGACGATGAGTGATGAGCGCCCATACGACATGAACGGCAACGTCACGCCCGTCGCCGGAATCACCGCGAGGCTGACGCCGATGTGCAGCACGACGCTCAATCCGACCATGACGGTGATGCCTGTCGCCAGCAGCTGGCCAAACGGATCTCGCGCGTTGCGCGCGATGCGAAAGCCGAGATACACGAATGTGCCGAACAGGAGCGTGATGACGAGCACGCCGATGAAGCCCCATTCCTCGCCGATTGTCGAGAAGATGAAGTCCGAATACGCGTACGGCAGATACCCGAGCTTCTGTTGTCCTTCGCCAAATCCCACGCCGAGGAGCCGTCCCGCTCCGATACCCGTCAGCGATTGTTGGACCTGCCACGTGGCTTCTGTGGGCGCCGCACCCGAATTCAGAAACGTCAACACCCGGGCGAGGCGATACTGAGCCGTGGCGACCGCGCCGAAGAGGACCGGTCCGGCGGCCACGCCGAGCGCCAGGAAGTGTCCGATCCGGGCACCCGCCGTGAACAGCACGCTGCCCGCGAGAATGGCGACGAGCAGCGCCATGGAGAGATGCGGCTCGAGAAAGATCAATCCGATCACCGGCACGAGCACCACGAGGAACGGCAAAACACCCTTCTGAAAGTCGCGCAGCTGCTCACCTTTTTTGGCCGCGAGCATCGCGCACCAGACGACGACGGCGAACTTGGCGAGCTCGGACGGCTGCAGCGTCAGGACGCCGAGATTTACCCAGCGGCGCGCGCCGTTGATCGTGGGCGTGATCACATGGGTGAAGGGGAGCAGCGGCACGATCAGGAGCAGCACGGCCATGCCGAGCAGCGGCCAGGCCCAACGCCGCCAGCGGTGATAATCGAGCCGGGCGAAGATGATCGCGAGCAGGCCGCCGACGACGGCGCCGACGCCCTGCCGCAGCGCGAAGCTCGCGCCGACTTGCCCACCCGCCGTCGTGACGAGACTCGAGGCGCCGTACACAGCCGCGAGGCCGAATACGACCAGCACGGCGGTGACGACGAAGAGCAAGCGCCCTTCCCAGGTTACCGCTCCCAGGCCCGCGTCGGCCCAGCCCGGGGGGGGGGCTACGCTTCTTGTGCGAGTCGCCGGAATGTCGCCCCCCGTTCTTCGTAATTCTTGAACATGTCGTAGCTCGAGCACGCCGGGGACAGCAGCACCGCATCTCCCGGTCGAGCGGCGCGCCGGGCGCGGGCGACGACGTCCTCGAAGGTCGTACCCCGCTCGAGCGGCACCTTCCCCTGCAAATCCTGCTCGACGAGCGGCCCGGCCTCGCCGTAGGCGATCACCAGCCGGCATTTATCCTTGAGCAGCGGCGCGAGACTCGTGTACGGCTCGCCTTTGTGCCTGCCGCCGAGCAGCAGGACGTACGGCCGCTCCATCGCCACGAGCGCCACCGTTGTGGCGGCGATATTCGTCGCCTTGGAATCGTTGATCCATAAGACACCACCGTATTCGCCGACCGGCTCGAGCCGATGTGCCAGCGGGCGAAACGACCGCAGGCCCTCCGCGATGAGCGGCGGCAACACACCGGCCGCGTGCACGGCGAGAGCGCCGGCAAGGGCGTTCGCGACGTTGTGATCGCCAAGCAGATGCAGCTCGTCGCGCTCGAGCAGCGCCTCACCATCGAGCCGCAAGGTACGGCTCGACCTGTCGTACCAGGCGTCCGCCTCTGCGACGAGCGAAAAGAGCGCTCGCTTCCCCGGAATGCCGTGAGCGAGTTTGAGCACCAGCGCATCATCGGCGTTGAGTACCCAGAGGCTGTCGGCGGTCGCATTCCGGAAAAGCAGTCGCTTGTCGGCGTAATACGCGTCCGCCGACGGATAGCGGTCCAGATGGTCGGGGGCCAGGTTCGTCAGCACGCCGATGTCCGGCGCGAAGTTGGGGCTGTCGTGCAACTGGAACGACGAGACCTCGACGCTCAGCCACTGAAACCGCTCGTTCGACAGCACGAGATCAGTCATCGGTCGCCCGATGTTGCCGGCGGTCGTCGCCCGCAACCCGGCGGCGCTCAAGAGATGCGCGATGAGCGCAGTCGTCGTGGTCTTCCCGTTGGTGCCCGTGATCGCTATGCAGCGCGTGCCTCCCGCGGCGGCGAGCCCGCGAAATCCGAGGTCGAGCTCCGAGACGATGTCCACGCCCGCGTGGCGTGCCGCGGCGAGCGGCGCAGCGTCGGGCGGCACGCCCGGGGAGACCACGACGCCGAGCGCCTGGCGGATCTTGCCGAGGTCGTGGCGCCCCACTTCGATCTCGACGCCGGGCAGGCGCTTGAGCGCGGCGACGGTGTCGCCGCCGTAGGGATGATCGGACGCGTCGCTTGCGTACACGCGCACGTGCTCACGCGCGAGCAGCTGCGTCGCCGCGACCCCGCTCTTGCCCAGCCCGATTACGGCGACAACGCCGGTCGTCCGGCGCCAGGCATCGGGAATGAGCGGACGGGTGGAGGGCTCGATCATCGCACCTTGAGCGTCGCCAGCGCGATCATCGCGCACATGACCCCCAGGATGTAGAAGCGCATGACCACCTGCGGCTCCGCCCAGCCCAATTTCTCGAAGTGGTGATGCAGGGGCGCCATCCGGAATACGCGGTGCGCGTCGGCGTATTCCTTGCCGTACCGGCGCTTGCGCCACCGGTACGTCGTTGTCTGGATCATCACCGACACCGTCTCGGCGGCAAAGACGGCGCCCGCGATGAGCAGCAGGAATTCGGTCTTCAGCAGGATCGCGACCGTGCCGAGCGCGCCGCCGATCGCGAGGGCGCCGGTATCCCCCATGAACACCTGCGCGGGATGCGCATTGAACCAGAGGAACCCCAGCGCGGCACCCATCAGCGATCCGCAAAAGATCGTCAGCTCCCCCGCGCCGGGCAGGTGCAGCACGCCGAGGTAGCGCGCGGCATCGACTCGACCAAACAGATAACAGAAGATGGCAAATGCCCCGGCCACGATCACCGTAAGGCCGGCGGCGAGGCCGTCGAGCCCGTCCGTCAGATTCACGGCGTTGGAGCTCGCAGTCGTCACGAACGTCACGAAGGCGAGGTAGAGCGGCCACGGGAGCGCCATCACGATGTATTTGAAGAAGGGGAGCTGGGTGGCGGAGGGCGGCGCGCTGGTGGTCAGGGGAAACAGCAGCAGATACGCCGCGAGGCCGACGCCGAACGAGATCTGCCCGGCGAGCTTCCAGCGCGCGACGAGTCCCTGGGACTGGCCCCGCACGATTTTCAGGTAGTCGTCCAGGAAGCCGATCAATCCCATCCACAATGTCGCGACGACCGTCACGATCACGTAGCGGCTGTCCAGCCGCGCCCAGAGCAGCGTCGGGACGACCGTGGCGAGAATAATGATGAGACCGCCCATCGTCGGCGTCCCACGCTTGCCGTGGTGGCTCGTCGGCCCCTCGGCACGCACGATTTGCCCGATCCGATGCTCGCGCAGCTTGCGGATGACCCACGGGCCGACGATGAAGGCGAGCAACAACGCCGTGACCGTCGCGCCGGCCGCGCGAAAGGTGATGTAATTGAAGAGATTGAAAAAGATGTGCTGGCGGGCGAGGGGTGCGAGCAAATGATAAAGCAAGTCGAATCTCTCCGCCGTTCAGGTGAGTTGCCGCAGCACTTGCTCCAACGCGACGCCCCGCGACGCCTTGAGCAACAGCAATTCATTGCCGCGGAGCGCCGACCGCAATTTGGGACCGAGGGCGGCCGCGTCCGTCGCCGTGATCAAGCGTCCGCCGAGCTCTTCGCGTAAACTCTCGAACGGCCGGACGAATGCTCCGACGGCGGCCACCAGCGCCGGTTTGCGGCCCGCAATTTCCCGCGCAACGTCGGCGTGCAATCTTGCACTTTCCGGCCCTAACTCCAACATCGTGCCGACCACGACAACCAGCGGCCGGCGCTGGTGGCGCGCCAGCCAGGCCGCCGTCTGCACCGCTCGCCGCATCGAGGCGGGATTGGCGTTGTAGCTGTCGTCGATCACCAGCTTGCCGCCGATCTCCTTGAGGTCGCCGCGCCCTTCCGGCAGGGTGAGATTGGCCAGCGCCCGTACGGCCGCGTCATGCTTCACCCCGGCCCGTTGGGCCACTGCCAGCGCAATGAGGGCGTTCTCCAGCTGGTGAATGCCGAGCACCGGCAACGTCACCGTGTCCCCAGTATCGAGCTTGAGTTGCGGATGTCCGTCCCGATCGAGATACCGGTCGAGCAGCGCGTCGTCGGTGGCTTTCCCCCCTAAGCCGGCGGGAATGACCCTGGTGCGGTGGCGCGCGTCCGGCCACATCGTTTCCGGCCCGGATCCCAGCACGGCCACGGGCGCGCCATCGAGCAGCGAGAGCTTCTCCTTCATCACGCCCTCGAGCGATCCAAAGCCTTCGACGTGCGCGTAGCCGATGTTGGTGATCACGGCAATCGTCGGCTCGATGATGTCGCGCAGTTTGGCGATCTCGCCGGGAACGCTTGCGCCGGCTTCGACGACGAGCGCCTGCGTGTCTTCCGGCGCGCTGAGAATGGTGAGCGGCACACCAATGCGATTGTTGAGATTGGCGGTCGTTGCGTGGACGCGGTACTGCGCCGCCAGAGCCGCGCGAATCATTTCCTTGGTGCTCGTTTTGCCGCTCGAGCCGGTGATCGCGACGACGGGAGTGCCGTCGGGCAGCATACGGCGCCGTGCGCGGGCCAGCGCGCCCAGCGCCTCGAGCGTGTCGTCGACCTCAAAGAACGGCAGCCCATTCACCGCAGGGGTGCCCCGCCGAACTACCGCCGCCGCGGCGCCCTGGGCCTTGGCCTGCGCCAGAAAGTTATGAGCATCGAAATTCGCGCCTTTCAGAGCTACGAAGAGCGCGCCAGGTATCGGGTGTCTTGTATCGGTGGAGATGCTTGTGAACTTGAGTTTCGATGGAGCCGTGACGCCGAGCGCGGCAGCCACCTCATCGCTGGTCCATTGCCGCCCGCCGACTCCGCCGGCGACCACGTCCGCCTGTCCGGCCATCAGTTCGCTCCCAGCTCGCGGACGATTTCGCGCTCGTCGAACGGTTCCTTGATCGTGCCGATCACCTGATAAGTCTCGTGCCCCTTCCCCGCGAGCAGCACGGTATCCCCTTTCCGAGCGAGCTCCAGCGCCTGCCCGATCGCTGCCCGCCGGTCGGCAATGCGGTAATGAGGCTTGGCAGTCATGCCCTGTTCGACGTCGTCGAGAATGCGCTCGGGGTCCTCCGTACGGGGATTATCAGAGCTCGCAATCGCGATATCGGCGAGGCGCGTCGCGATCTCGCCCATCGGCGCGCGTTTGCCGCGGTCGCGGTCCCCGCCGGCGCCGAATACGACGATGACGCGACCACCAGGCGGCGTGACGTCACGAACAGTTTCGAGCGCTCGCTCCAGCGCGTCGGGCGTATGCGCGTAGTCGCGCAGGATAACGCACGGATCCACCGCGATCCGCTCCATCCGGCCGGGGACCTGCGGCGCCGTCGAGAGACGCTCCGCCACAACCGCGGCAGGAACCTCGAGCCCCACGGCGCAGGCCGCGACGCCGAGCGCGTTCGCGACATTGAAGCGGCCCAACAACGGAAGTGTGACCGGGTGCGTCCCTTCCGGCGTGACGAGCTGGAATCGAGCACCCTTGGCGTCCAGATGAACGTCGCGCGCGGTGACGTCGGGTGGCGAAGCATTCTTGCCGTTCGGCGCGACACCAAACGTGATGCGCCGCGGCGTGCGCGGCAGCCTGGCCCACGCGGCATCGTCGGCGTTGACCACGGTCAGCCCCGCGTCGGATAGATACCCGATCAGCTTGGCCTTGGCCGCGAAGTACGCGTCGAAGGTCTCGTGGTAGTCCAGATGATCGCGTGTCAGATTCGTGAAGATCGCGGCACGAAAGACCAGGCCATCAACGCGACCCTGGTCGAGACTGTGCGACGACACTTCCATCGCCACGCCGACAGCGCCGCGGGCAACCATCGCCGCAAGCGTCGCCTGCAGGTCGATCGGCCCCGGCGTCGTGAGATTTCCCGCTTCACTTTCTACCATTTCGCCCGCGGGGTCGATCGCGCCCAAGGTGCCCATCGCGCCCATCGGCCAGCGCGCGCTCAGGACGTGACGGGTCAGAATCACGGATGTCGTCTTGCCATTGGTCCCCGTGACGCCGATCAACTGCAGGCGAGCCGCGGGACGTCCATACCATGCTTCGGCGGCCACCGCCGCGGCACGGCGTCCGTTCCGTACCACGACTTGGGGGATCGTCGTGGCTTGCCGCGATTCGACGATTGCCGCGGCGGCGCCTCGCGCCGTGGCGTCACGGAGAAAAATGTGGCCGTCCAGCACCGCCCCGCGGACCGCGCAAAACAGCATCCCCGGTTCGATGCGTCGAGCGTCCGCCGTGAGACCGGTGATCTCGGGCAAGTCACTCCCCGCAGGTGACTCGATCAGCAGGCCCGCGCGTGCCAGCGCGTCGATCACCACCTGGAGAGACGCGCTCATCGCCGCGGGGGAAGAGCTGCTGCGAATAGCGTGACAGTCGCGCCGGCCGCGACGCGCTCACCGGCCGCCGGCCAGGAGTGATGAACCGCACCCCATCCTTTGATTACGACGTGAAAGCCGCGCCGATGCAACACGCGGGCGGCATCGCGCAATGTCTTGCCCGAAACATCAGGGATGGTCTGATCCGGTTGCGCGACCGCCGAATCGGGCGCGTACGGCCAGTTCACGACATATGGCACGAGGCCGTCCGGCTCGTCGACCGATCCCGCGGCACTGCGCTCGATCGCCGGGGCCACGTTCGCGAGTCGCGCCCGATCGAGGGCAACCGTCCGCGCGGCCAACGCCTGTTCCAGCATCGAACGCGTCACCGGCGCAGCGGTCTGCGCCGCGAAGTAACTGCCCTTGTGAGGATTGTCGATCTTCATCACCACGACGAGCTGCGGCTGGTCGGCGGGAAAGAGCGCCGCGAACGACGCGGTGTACTGGCCGGCGGCATACCGACCTTCGACGACCCGCCGCGCCGTGCCCGTCTTGGCCGCGAGCTGGAAATTCGCGAGCGCGGCGCGCTCCCCCGTGCCCCCGGCCTCCACGACCCCACGCAACAGCTCGCGCAGCTGAGCCGCGATGTCCCGTGTCACAACCCGGCGGACAGGCTCGGGATGATGCCGATAGCGCAGAGTTCCGTTGGGCGATCGCACTTCACGGATCAACGTTGGCTGGAGGAGGACGCCGTCATTCGCGATCGCGCCATAGGCCGCGGCGAGTTGAATCGGCGTCACGGCCAGCTCGTATCCGATCGCGAGACTCGCCGAACTGGGTCGCGACCATTCCGAGGGCGCCCGGAGACGCCCGGGGGACTCGGCAGGGAATTCGACGCCGGTCGGGGCGCCGAAACCGAACGCCCGCAGCATCCCATACTGCTCGGCGGGACGCAACCGGGCGGAGAATTTCACCATGGCGATGTTGCTCGAGACGCGGATCGCATCGGCCAAAGTGAGCGAGGGCAACGGATGTTCATCCGTGACCACGCGGTCGGCCAAACGGTAGTGTCCCCCTTCGCCCGAGACGCGGTCGGTCGGTCCCACGCGATCGTAGGTGAGGAGCGCCGCGGCAGCGAAAAGCTTGGCGAGCGAGCCCGGCTCGAACGTTTCGGTGAACGCGCTGGGCCGCATGCTGCCGTCCGCGCGACGCGATGCGACCGCGAGCAGCTCGCCCGTCGCAGGATCCAACATCACGACGTCCCCGCCATCCGCCTCCATGTTACCGGTCGCATCATCGAGGGCGCGCTGCGCGATCTCCTGCAGCTCGGCATCGAGCGTCAATACGACGTCGTTGCCGGCAACCGGCTCGGCGATCACCCTGGCGGGCGATTCGTACTCGCGTCCTTCCCGATCCTTGAGCACGACGGCCGCGCCCGGCGTCCCTGAGAGCAGCGAATCGAGGAGCCGTTCCAGACCGCCTCCACCACTGCCACCCCCGCGACCATCGTCCCCCACCCTCCCCACAATGGCGCGGGCAAAATCCTGGGACGGATAGAAGCGGCGCAACACGGGCTCGAGATGGACGCCGCGGAGCGTGCGAATGGACTGGACCTCGAGCGCGGTGTACGGACCGGCGAACCAGGCATACCGACGGGTCTCCGCCCGGGCGATGTCGCGTTCAGGGATCCGGAGCTGCCGGCCGATCGCCGCCAAATCACGCGCTGGATCGCGCAGCTCGTTCGGCGCCACGCCCACGTGATAAGTCTCCTGGGTGAGCGCGATTGCGGTGCCATGCCGATCGTACAGCGTGCCGCGCCGCGCGTCGAGGACGACCCGCTCGGTGCGTTGCGCCGCGGCGCTGGCCGCATAGCGCCGGCCCTCCACGAGCTGCACCTGCCCGGCACGAACGACCAGCGCGACGAGCGCGGCGCCGAGCCCGATCTCCACCACACGCAGACGAACCACCAGTTTGGCCACGCTCGCCTATGGCCTGACGGCAGATGTTAGAGGTGCCGCCGGATGTGCAGTGTCTGACGGACTCGGCAGCAAGATGATCTCCGTGTCGGCCGGGAGTCGCAGGCCCTGGCGCTTGACGCGCGGCACCAGCACCGAGCGACTCTGGGCCGTGCGCACGCGGCGCTCCAGATCGGCGCGCCTTCCTTCCAATGTGGCGCGCTCCTCGCGCAGGCTCGTCAGCTCACGCGCGGCGGTGAGCGCCGCCGTTTGCCGGGCGATCACAACCCAGAGCGCCGCCAGCAGCGCCACCAGCCAGAGGGCGATCCAGTGCCGTCCTTTAACCGCCACCGGCGACCTCGAACCCGCGAAATTGCGCCGAGCGCGCGCGGGGATTCGCGGCAATCTCTCGTGGATCGGGGACCACTGGCTTTTTCGTCAGCACGCGGCCCAGCGCGCGACCACGACAGGTGCACACCGGCTGGCGCGGAGGACAGATGCAATCGCGCGACCATTCGCGGAAGGCGTGTTTGACGATGCGGTCTTCACCGGAGTGATAGGTGATTACACCGAGGCGACCCCCAGGGTCGAGCGCGTCGCGGAGCTGTGGCAGGGCAGTCTCCAGCACGTCCAGCTCCTCGTTCACCGCGATCCGAAGTGCCTGAAACAGTCGCGCGAAATCCGCGGGTCCGGAGCGCGGCCCCAGGACCGCCCGAATCGCATTCACGAAATCGTCGCTGATGGCGAACGGCGCGTTGAGCCGGCGGCGGACGATTTCTTTCGCAAGCGCTCGTCCCTTGCGCTCATCAGCAAAATCGCTGAACACCGCGGTCAGCCGTTCGACAGACCACGTATTGAGGACGTCTCGCGCCGTGATCCCGCGATCGCCTGGGCCCATGCGCATATCCAGCGGCGCGCCCGGCCTGAAGGTGAAGCCTCGTTCGTCTGTGTCGATCTGGTGCGAGCTGACTCCGAGGTCGAGGAGAATGCGGTCAGGATGGAAGTCTCTTATAGCCGCGAGAGCGGCAGGGGCGGCAAAAGAGGATTCGAGATACTGCACGCCGTCGCCCAGGACAGCCCTGGCCGCGGCGATCGCCGCGGGATCGCGATCGATGCCGAGCACGGTTGCGCCGGATTCGCGCAGCACCGCGGCGTGCCCACCACCGCCCAGTGTGGCATCGACGGCGCGGCGACTGCCGGCCGCCCAGGAGCGGATCGCGTCCGCAAGGACCGGGACATGGTACGGCAGCGCGCGCTCGACCACCTTGGGCACCTTCCAAAATAAGAAAACCCCCGCCGTCATGGGCGGGGGCTCCGGGGTTCGCTTGTCTTCTGAGCGGGGCTGACGGGGCTCGAACCCGCGACCTCCGGTGTGACAGACCGGCACTCTAACCAGCTGAGCTACAGCCCCAAGCCCGTCTAAGAGCGCCGGAATATAGACGGGGCGTCAGGTCAATTCAATCTAGGGGCGGCGAACACTTGAACGCTTTCTGCACCTGCGGCTTCGCCTTTTCGTACTGCGCGACAAAGCCAAGCATCTGGTTCGCCGTCGGCGGGTGCACCCGCGTGCCGAGAACGAGGGCGTTTTTGGTTCGCGTCAATCGATCGAACACCGCTCGCGCCGCCGGGCAACGGGCGGCTCCTTTTGCTTCGGTCATCGCTTTGTAGGGACCCGCGAGCGTCAAAACGGACGAGAGTCCATACCAGAAGCTCGCATTCACCCGGATCTGCTGCTTCGGGCCGACCGTGTCCGCGGCGTTTTTCGGAGCCACGACCGTGAGCAGCGTGTCGAGCCACGGGTAGGCCTGATTGTACGCGCCCGCCTGCGCGAGCTTCGAGCCGGCGGTGAGCATGATGACCGAGGCAGCCAGCCGTTGTGTGGAATCGCTGGAGCTCAAGCCGGGCGCGAGGTACGGTTTGGCCGAGTCCACTCGCTGCGCAAACGCGGCGCGCATTCTGTTCAATGTGGCCGTATCGGCCTTCGGAACGCGGTTTGCGGCAGCCGTATCCCATACCGCGCGATCGACCATGGCTTGCGCGATTTGCAAGCTCGTCGGCACGTCCTTGGGGTCGATCTTGAGTGCGGCGACCAGCAGGACCAGTCCGGAGTCCGGCTTGCCGCGCATTTCATAGGATGCAGCGCGCGTCCGAAGGAAGCTCGCGTTGTTGGGACTGTGTTTGACGGCAGCCGCCGTGAAGTAATCCAACGCCACGGTATCGGACGCCTGCTGCGCCGCCCCGATGGCGGCTTTCAGGAATGTGGTGTCCGAAAGCTGCGCCGTGTCATGCTGGGCTTTCACGTAGAACACGTGCGATGAGCAGGCGAACTTCCCTGCCTCGTTGCAGATCGTCAGCTCGAGATCGAGGAGCTGCGGATCTCCCGGCGAGTATTTCAAGCCCTCGTCGAGCACACCGATCGCTTTGTCGAAGTCCTTCATCTGCCGCAGCAGCTGCGCGATGCCGAGCCGCCGGGTGACGTCGCGCGGCGAACCGCACAGCTGTTTGATGAACGCATCGACCATCTTCACGGTATCGCCGCGCTGCTGGTACACGCGCGCGATGTTCTCCCACGCGGTGCCGTTGCAGGAATCGCCCTTCAGCGCGCGCTGCGACTCGACCAGCACGCTGTCCGGCAGCTTTTGCGCTTCGTAGACCGTCGCCAGGCAGAGATGCGCGCCGACCGAATTCGGATCCATCTGTAGCGCGCGCTGCGCGTCGGACTTCGCTCGCGAGAACTGCGTCTTCTTGCGGTCGTCGTTGCAGGCCTGGATCGGCTCGCTCGCGCGAATCACCGTGTTCAACTTCTGCGCGATCTCGTCGGCGAGCGCGGCCGCGGTACCGGGATTGGCGCTGTTCGCCGTAAAGCTCGCGGCCATGCCGGAGCTCGAGATGTCGATCAGGCGGACATCGGCGGTGAGGGTCGTTCCACTTTTCGCGTAGTTCCCCGTGACGTACGCGTTCACCTGCAGGAAGCGCGCGAGCTGGCGCGCCTGCTGATCATCGAGCAGGCCGTCACAGGGAAATCCGGACGCCTTCAGCGCTTCGCACAGCTTCGCCTTCGGCACCACCTGCACTCGGCTTTTCGCCAATGAGGTGATGCGGTCGCGCACGCCGTCCGCGAGCGCGATACTGCCGGCCGAGTCCGCGGCGGATGCCTGGAAGGGCAGCACGAGAAGACGTTGCGTGGGCTGTTGCGGCGCGGCGAGCTGCGCGGCGCCCGTTGCGGCAAGCACTGTCGACAGCGCCATCACCAGTGGTAACGCTCTCACCTTGTTCATTCCTCCGTAACAGGCTGCTACACCAATGGGCGAAGAGGGATTCGAACCCCCGACATCCTGCGTGTAAGGCAGGCGCTCTGAACCGCTGAGCTATTCGCCCGTGCCATGGGGGAGTGCGGAGGTGCTAGAGGGCCAAGCCTACGGGAAACAAAACGCAGTAGCCCAGTACGAGCAGCACCGGCGCGAGCGTCGTTGAACCTTTCGACAACAACCAATATCCGAGTGCCAGTGATATCAGCGCCCCGCCGAGAACGGCGTAGTTCTTTGGGCCAAAGCGGAGGCGCGAGCGCGCGAACGTTTGTTCAGGCATATCGGGGACGGAGTCTATTCGTTAATCCCAAGATCGTCAAGCATTTGGGTTTCCTCGGCGTCGAGCGCCTCGCGCTTGGCGCGGTCCCGCCTGCGCCGGAGCGTCACGAGCGCCGCGACGATCGCGCCAATCGATAGCCAGAAAAAGCCCATGGCACCGGCCCATGTTACCCACCCGTAGCGCGACGCGACATCGCGCTGCCAGCGATCCTCGAAATCGCTTGCGGTGATGTGATAGGTGTCACGAAGTGCCGCATCGAAGGACCCCGCCTGCGTCAGATTCGTGAGCAGCGGCTCGAGGCCGCGGTCACGACCCCAGCGCTGGAGCAACATGACTGCCGTCGCCGCGAGCGCATATCCGGTCTGCGCGTCTTCGCGGGCGCCGCGCAACGACCGATCCACATCGTCGAGTGTCATCCGCACGCCGCGCGCGAGCTGCCAATTGAGCTCGAGCGCATCCAACCGGTCCCACTCCTGGGCAGCCACGGCCGCGTAGCCTTCCTCAAACCACAGCGGCGCGCGCCGGCCGACATGCCAGCGCAATGCGAGATGTGCCAGCTCGTGACGGAGGGCGGACGACCGAGCGGACGCACGATCGGTCAGTAAGACGATCGTCCCTGCGTCGGGGAACGCCGCGCCTTCGCTCCACAACGGCAGGCGACCACGGGTCAGGGAGTCGTACAACTCACGAGTCGGCGCGAGAATCAGGCGCACCGGCCGATCGGGCAGCGCGCCGATCCCGGGAAAGCCGGTCGCGTGATCCGCCATTTCCGCGAGCGCGGTGCCCAAGCGGTCCTGACCGGGCCACGTGACGACCGTAACGCGACCGACCTGTGTCGCCGTCGGGGACGATCCCTGAAGGAGCAGGCCGGCGAGGCAGAGCGCTAGTCTCGCGGCGGCTCCTCGCCTCTGGCGACCAGCTCGAGCATCTCCTGACACTTCTTGCCCCAGGGATTGAACTTGTTCGCCTTGAAGCCTTCGTCCCACGTTGCCTTGGCCTTCGCTTGATCACCCGCGAACCAGCGGACGCGCCCCAGCTCGTAATACGCCTCGATGAGGTTCGGGCCCAGCTTGATCGTTTTCTCGAAAAATGTTTCGGCGTCTTCGTACATCTCGCGCTGGAGGTACACGAGCCCGAGATAGAAGTGCGCGTACAACGTGGCCTTCTTGTCATTGTCGAGGCGGATCGCTTTTGACAGATGCTCGATCGCTTCTCCGAAGATTTGTTTCTTCAGGCAGATGTAGCCCACATTGATGCGCGCGAGCGAATTCGCGGGCTCCTTCATCAATACCTTGGAGAACGTCTGCAGCGCGTCATCGTAATCGCCGTGCAGCATCTGGGCCCAGCCGAGTAACGACTCCGCCTGGGTCTCGCTGGGCGAGAGTTGCAGGGCCTTGGTGAGCGCCTGAATGGCCCCGGCATGATCGCCCAGCGAGATGAGGCTCCATCCTTTTTCGATGAACGTGGATGCGCCGATGTGATCGGCATGAAGCGCGGGCCGGGCGCCCGTGAACTCGGGAGCCGCCGCCTGCTTCGTATCGACGGTGAGCTGTTTGTAGCGATCGACAAGCTGGCGGATGTCATCCTTCAATTGCGTCAGCTCCGTCAGGAGGCCATCGACCTTCTTGAAGTACGCGATGATCTCCCGCTTGGCCGCCTCCCGCTCCGCGGCGCCCGGCGCTCCGGCGAGCTGGCGCGCGATGGCGTCGTACTCCTGCCGCAACGTCACCACCGGTGAATCCGCCATCAGGTCGTTTCCTGCAATGCGAGCTTCTCCTTCGCGGTCAGCAGCTTATTCGTATTCAAGACGATGATCGTGCGCCCGTTCTGCACGACCAGGCCGGCGATGTACTCCGCCGCCAGTCCTTTGACTATTCCGGGCGGTGGCGTGACCGCCTCTGCGGACACCTGCAACACCTCGGTGACGGCGTCGACGATGATCCCGATCTTCCCGCCCTCGAATTCGAGAATGACGGTCCGCGTTTCTTCGCGGAGCGGCGATGGGGTGCCCAGCCGTTTGCGCAAATCGACGAGCGGCACCGCGCCGCCCTGGTACTGCAGCACGCCCTCGAGAAACTCGGGGGCTTTGGGAAGCGGCGCGGGCGCCTCGTAGCGGAGAATGCGCTCGACCTGAAAGATGTTGAACGCAAAATCCTGTCCCCCGACCTTGAACGTGACGAGCTGGACGTCATCGCCTGATGCCGCGCTCATCCGATCCGGTCTCCGAGCGCATCCAGATCCAGAATCGGTACGAGTTCGTCGCCCCCGCCCCCGCCCCCGCCCCCGCCGCTACCGCTCGGTTGTGCGGCCACGCCTGTCGCCCACGGCAACATCTGTCCGCGCGGCACGGGAAGCGGTTGCTCGCGCACGACCGCATCCGCGTCGTCCACTTCGAGCGCGACCTGCCGTCCGCCGATCTCGACGAGGACGATGGTCCTGATGCCCGATGTCTCCGGGGCCGGCCGTCCCGTGAGGAACGCGCCGAGGTGAATGAGCGGCACGAGTCGTCCGCGCAGCGGCGTGAGCCCGCGGACGGCCGGCAGCTTCCGCGGAATGCTCAGGACTTCCGTGGCATCGCCGACTTCGAGGACGCGCGACACCGGGAGCCCGTATGGTCTCCCTTCTGAACGAACCAGTAGGTAGCCCTTCATGGACGACTCCGCTTCATCAACTCCACTCCTACGCGATCCGCGATTTGGCCAAGCGGCAGTACGGCATCGACACCGCCGGCCTGCACGGCCGCGGTGGGCATGCCGGCAATTACCGCGGTCTCTCGATCCTGCGCGACTCCCGCGCCTCCCGCGTCGTGCATTGCCCGCAGTCCCTCGGCGCCGTCCCGGCCCATGCCCGTCAACACGACACCCACACCGCGGGCGCCGTAGATCTCCGCGATCGAGCGAAACAGTGGATCGGCGGCGGGTCGCACGCCCCAGATGGGTGCGGACTGGTCGAGCGCGATGACCGGACCATCGCGAGCGGACCGCACCCGCATATGATAATCGCCGGGCGCTACGTATGCCGTGTCGGCGACGATCGGCGCGCCGTCGTCCGCCTCGACGACGCGCAGCGCGCTCATCGAATCGAGTCGCTCCGCGAGACTCCGCGTGAATTTGGGCGGCATGTGTTGCACGATGAGCACCGCGGCGCCGCGGCCGGTGGGCAATCGCGGGATCAAGTCGGCGAGCGCGCGCGGTCCGCCGGTCGATGCGGCAACGCCGATCGCGAGGACCGCCCGGGCGCGCAGTGCCCCGCCCAGCTCGGGCGGATGAATGACGGGCGCAGGGGGCCGCGCCAGCACCTTGACATGTGAAACATCGGCGGCGAGCGCGCGGTGGATCGCCGCGATGAGCTGTGGCGCCAGTGCCTCGAGCAGGCCGCGCGCATGACCTCCCCCGCTCATGTCGGGGGGAGGCTTCGCGACGATCTCCACTGCGCCGAGCTCGAGCGCGCGGATGGCCGTGGCGGTGCCGGGGCCCGCGTGCGCGCTCACCACGACGATGGGACGCGGCGATTCCGACATGATGTAGCCGATTGCTCCCAAACCATCGAGTTGCGGCATCTCGAGATCCAGCGTCACCACATCGGGGTTGTACTGGTGGATCTTGCGGATCGCGTCGAATCCGTCGCGCGCCGTTGCGACGACCCGAAACTCACCGGTACCGGCCTCGCCGCCGCCAAGGACATCGACCAGGACTCGACGCATCAGCGCGCTGTCGTCGGCGACGAGCACGGTCGCCTGGCGAGGAGGCTCAGATGACTTCGGCATCCGCTCCGACCGATCGGATCTCGACGCGGCCATCCCGCACGTGAAAGCGCACGCTGCGGCCGCGCTCTCCGCCCACGGATTCACGCACGATGGGGATGGCGGCCGCGCGCAGTGCGTTCCGGGCGGCGAGCACGTTGCGTTCGCCCATCTGAATCGTGCCGGGAGTGACGAGCTGGCTGAACATGCTGGCGCCGCCGGCGAGCTTGGCGCTGAGCCGCCGCGGGTTTGCGCCGAGCGCCTTCAACCGATCGATGAGCAGGGGCACCGCGGTCTCGGGGAACTTGGCGTGGTTGGTGATGTCGCGGGCCAGGCTGGTCGACGGCAGGAGCACGTGCGCCATCGCGCCGGCTCCCGTCTCGGGATCATGCAGCATGATGGCGACGCACGAGCCGAGGCCGAGGGTCACTAGCACGGCATCGCCGCGCTCGGCCGCCCACTCGGCCACGTTGACCACGGTTTCTTTCAGTACTCGCCCCGTCCTCACTCCCTCGCCCCCTCTCCGTGCGGAGAGGGGGAACGAAAGGAGGGATTCGGTTTGACGTAGATCCGCTCACGAGGATCTGCCAGGGTGAGCCGCTCACGCGCGGGACCGAACAAGGTTTCCACCTTACCGAGCAGCAGGAGGCCGCCGGGGGCGAGCGCGTTCACGAACGTCTGAAACAGCCGCTCCTGCGCGTCGCGCTCGAAATAAATGACGACGTTCCGGCAGGCGATGAGGTCGTACAGAGGACGCGGTGGCGCCTCCCGGGTCAGGTCGTGAGTCAGGACGCGAAGCCGCTCGCGGATCCGGGGGACGGGCTGTCCCTTCACGAAGTAGCGCCGTTTGAGCAGCGCGGGCATTTCCGTAAAGGCCGAGTCCGGATACTGCGCCTGGCGCGTGCGCTCGAGGCTGAGCCGGTCGATGTCGGTCGCATCGATGACCGCGTGCTCGAGGAGGTCGTCCCCCAGGAGGTCGGCGAGCAACACGGCGATCGTGTACGGCTCCTCGCCCGAGGCACATCCGGCCGACCAGACCCGCACGACCGCCTTCTCGTCTTCGCGCCGGCGGGCCGCCCACAGCTCCGCCAGATATGGCCGTAACGCCTCCCAGGTCTCGGCGTTGCGGAAAAACTTCGTGACATTGATTGTGAGCGCGTCGAGCAGCTCCTGATACTCACGCGCGTCACGATCCAGCAGGTGCGCATAGTCCGCGTAGGTGTGGATGCCGCGCGCGCGCATGCGCACCGCGATGCGGCGCTTCAGGCATTTCTCTTTGTAGGATTCGCAGCTGATGCCGCGCTCGCGGGTGACCTTTTGGGTGAGCGCCCGAAAGCCGCGCTCGTCCTGCGCGCTGTCGCCCTTCACGCTCACGACAACGCGCTCAAGGTTTCCAGATTCGCTTTCACGAGCTCGTGCTTGGGATTCAACTCGAGCGCGCGCCGCCACAGCTCGCTCGCCTGGTCTCGGTCGTTTCGCTTGTACGCGATGTTGCCGAGCTTGAAGTAGACGTCGTCACCGAGCTCCGGGGCAAGCTCGATGGCGCGATGATAGAGCTCCCACGCCTCATCGTAGCGCGACGCGCGATACGCCAGGTCGCCGAGATTCTTGGAGAGCTGGGGCAGCGAGGGCTCGTCGTGCAGCGCGGCGCGGGCCAGCGTTTCGGCCTCGGGCAGCTGGCCGGCCAGCTCGAGCAGCACGGCGAGATTGTTGCGCAACACGCCGCTCTGTGGATGTGCCTCGACGGCCTGCCCGGCGATCTGCTCGGCCGTCTCGAAGTCGCCGCCGCCGGCCGCCGCGAGCACGCGCGCCCAGTACCAGATGGGCGGAGCGGAATCGGCAAACAGCTCGCGGGCGCGATCGAGTCGCCCCGCGGCACCGGCGTGATCGCCGCGCTTCAGCGCGACGACGCCCCAGCCGACGTACACGCGCGGATCGGTTTTCGCGCGCGACGCCGCCTCGGCGTACGCCGCTTCCGCCTCGTCGAGCCGGCCGAGCTGCTCGTAGGCCAGTCCGAGGTTATGGAGCACCGCGGGCCGCGATCCGCCCTTCTCGGCGGCGAGGCGCAACGCGTCCATAGCCTCGCTCCAGCGCGCCTGCTTCAAGGCGACGAGCCCAATAAAGAAATGGGCGTTGCCGTCGGACGGCCGGAGCTCGGCGACGCGGCGGAATTCGCGTGCCGCTTCGTCCAGCATGCCCGTCTTGTAGAACGCGATGCCGAGATTGCGATGCTCTTCGACGCGGGCGTCGGTCAGCTTGAGGTCTTCGGCGCCGGCGGTGCGGCCGGCGCGATGCAGGAAGCCCGCCGTGACGAGTCCGTACAGGGCCTTGCCCACCTCGAACTCGCCGAGGCCGGAATCCTCGATGACCTGGTTCACGTCGCGCGAGCC
Organism: Gemmatimonadales bacterium; assembly: GCA_035551075.1. Classification (GTDB taxonomy): domain Bacteria; phylum Gemmatimonadota; class Gemmatimonadetes; order Gemmatimonadales; family GWC2-71-9; genus 20CM-2-65-7. The sequence goes on from DASZNX010000159.1 coordinate 18,932, forward strand.
GTCGAGCAGCGCCAGGAGACGCTCCTGAATATCGGTGAGCTTCGCGTCGCTGATGGCGAGGCGGTCCCGGTCCACCAGAAAAATCAGGTCGAAGGAGGGAATCTTTTTCTCGATCAGCCCCCATTCGTCGACCCGGCGCGCGCCTTCGAGGAGCAACGACTCGGGATTGATCGAAACGAGAAAGTCCTGCTGTCCCGGGCGGACGTCGGCTTCGAAATTGAACGTCCCTTGAGTCCACGTGAACAGGTAGTAGACCGACTCCTCGATCTGCATGCGCATATAGCGCTCGAGCTCCTGCTGCGTGAGCACGCTCTGGCTCACGAGGATCTCGCCCAGCTTTTTGTCGCGCTCCTTTGCCTGCCGGTGAATGGCCGCGTCGAGCTGCTCCTGGGAGATCTTCTCGTGCTTGACGAGAATATCGCCCAGCCGATCGCGGCGATTCACGATCGAGGCGTAGCAGATGCGCCCCTTGTCGAAGTAGATGTAGCCGAAGTTCGAGCGATCGGCGATCGAGAGACAACCGGTCTTCTGCCCGAGCGCGAGCAGCTGCAGCACGTCCGGCAGCGATGCTTCCTTGAGTGACCCCTTGATCGCCATTAGCGCAGATCCTCGATCACGCGGTCGGCCGCCGCGGGCCAATCCCAGACCATTTTCTCACGGCTGCGCACGCCACCGGCGCTCGACACCACGAGGCCGCTGGTGCGCGCTCCGCTCGTGCGCCGGGCGGCTGCCGAGCCCTCGAGCACTTCGCGCGCGA
>DASZNX010000160.1:0-3116 GCA_035551075.1 Gemmatimonadales bacterium
AGGGCGGCGCGGACCATGGCGCGTGTGCTCTTCAGATTCATGCGATGACCGACGCCGTACGGGCCACCGGTCCACCCCGTATTGACCAACCAGCACACGACGTGATGCCGCTCGATCCGCTCGCCCAGCATCTTCGCGTAGACCGCGGGCGGCAGCGGCAGGAAGGGCGCGCCGAAACAGGCGGAGAAGGTTTCCTTGGGCTCGGTGACGCCGCGCTCCGTGCCGGCGACTTTGGCCGTGTAGCCGGAGAGGAAGTGGTACATCGCTTGTGCGGATGTCAGCTTGGCGATCGGCGGCATCACACCGAAGGCGTCACACGTGAGGAAGATGACGTGGCGCGGATGCCCCGCCATGCCTTCCGGCACGTGATTCGGGATGTAGTGGATGGGATACGACGCGCGCGTGTTCTCGGTGATGCGTGCCGAGTCGAGATCGATCGCGCCGGTGCGCGGATCGACATCCACGTTCTCGAGCACCGTCCCGAACATCTCGGTCGTGGCAAAAATCTCCGGTTCGCCTTCCCGCGACAGCTTGATGACCTTGGCGTAGCACCCGCCTTCGAAGTTGAAGATCCCGGAGTCCGACCAGCCATGTTCGTCATCGCCGATCAACTGGCGTTCCGGATCCGCGGAAAGGGTGGTCTTGCCGGTGCCGGACAGGCCGAAGAAGAGGGCCGTATCTCCGTTCCGCCCGACGTTCGCCGAGCAGTGCATCGGGAGCACACCGTGCTGCGGCAACAGATAGTTGAGGATGCTGAAGATCGACTTCTTGAGCTCTCCGGCATACCGAGTGCCGCCGATGAGAATCGTGCGCTGTGCCAGGCTGATGATGATGAAGGTGCCCGACTTGGTGCCGTGGGTTGCGGGGTCGGCGTGAAATTCCGGGGCGTGCAGCACCTCGAATCCCGGTTCGAACCGGGACAGATCGCCGTCGCTCGGCCGCAGGAACATGTTGTAGACGAACAGCGCGTGCCACGCGTTCGGTGTGATGAACCGGATCGGCACGCGGTAGGCGGGATCGGCGCCCACATAGACGTCGCGCACGAACAGCTCCTGGCCCTGCAGGTGTGCCTCCACGTCCGCCTTCAGCCGCTCGAAATACTTTGACTCGATCGGTTGGTTGACCTTCCCCCACCAAATCTGATCACTCGACTCGGGCTCCCGCACGATGAACTTGTCGTTCGGGCTGCGACCGGTATGCGGGGATGTCACCGCGGCGAAGGGACCTGACGGCGTGACAATGCCCTCCCGGCGACGGACGGCGTGCTCGTACAACTGGGAGGGCGTCAGATTGCGATAGACGCGCTGCTCGAGAGAAATCGTCACGATCGCTCGGTCGTTGGCCGCGCGTGGCGGCGATGCTCCAAGGCATCCACGGCGGCAATCACCGCCATGTTCACGATATCGGGAACTTCCGACAACCGTTGCAAGACATGGACCGGTTGGTCCATCCCCACAAGGATGGGGCCGATCGCCTGAGCGTCGCCGAGGCGGGCAAGCAGCTTGTAAGCGATGTTCGCGGCGTTCAAGTCCGGAAAAATCAATACGTTAGCGGGCCCCCGCAGCTTCGTGAAGGGATAGACTTTGGTCAGAATCCGTTCCACGACCGCGGTGTCGGCCTGCATCTCTCCATCCACCTGAAGATCCGGGGCGCGTTTGTGCAAAAGTGATACAGCCTGTTGCACCTTCCGGGCCTGAGGGTGCTTCACCGATCCGAAGTTCGAAAACGACAACATCGCCACGCGGGGCTCGATGCCGAGCCGCGATACGAAATTCGCCGTCGCGGTCGCGATCTCCGCCAGGGTCTCCGCGTCGGGTTCGATGTTCACGGTGGCGTCCGCAAAGAAGAACGTCTGCTGCCGGAAGATCATCATATAGATGCCGCTGACGTGGTTGCGGCCCGGCTCGACGCCGATCACCTCCAGTGCCGGTCGGATAGAGTCCGGATAGTCCACTTCTTCTCCGGCGACGAGCGCATCGGTGCGGCCCGCCCGGAGCATCAGCAGGCCGTAGTAAATGGGATCAAGGACGCGAGCCTGTGCCTCTCGTAGCGTCATGCCGCGCCGCTGCCGCCGCTGAAATAGCTCTTCGGCGAACTGGTCCCGGTCGGGAGCGGTGCGTGGGTTGACGAGATCGATGTCCTCGAGGGTCAGCGACGCCTCATCCGCCTGGCGGCGGATCTCGTCCAGGTCGCCGAGCAGAATGGGCCGCGCGATCCCTTCGTCCACGATGATGCGCGCGGCACGCAGGATGCGCGGATCATCGCCTTCGGGGAAGACGATGCTCGGCGGGTCCTGCTGCGCCCGGCCGATCAGGCCGCGCATCACCTGCCGCTCCGGTCCGAGCCGCGCCTCGAGCTCGGCGCGGTATTCCTCGACGTCGATCACGCGGCCCGCGATGCCCGATGCCACTGCAGCCCACGCAACGGCGGGAGCGACCCAGAGCAGCACGCGCGGGTCGAACGGTTTAGGAATGAGATAGTCGGGTCCGAACTTCAGCTTCTCGATACTGTACGCGCGCGTGACCGACTCCGGCACCTCTTCCTTGGCGAGCGCGGCGAGCGCGCGCGTCGCGGCCATTTCCATGTCTTCGTTGATTTGCCGGGCGCGTACGTCCAATGCGCCGCGGAAGATGAAGGGGAAACCGAGAACGTTGTTGACCTGATTGGGGAAATCGGATCGTCCGGTCGCGACAATGGCATCGGGCCGCGCCTTCATCGCCTCGTCCGGCATAATCTCCGGTGTCGGATTGGCGAGCGCGAAAATGATCGGCCGTTTGTCCATGCCCTGCAGCATCTCGCCCGTCACGATCCCTGCGACCGACAAACCCACGAACACATCGGCGCCCTGCAACGCTTCCGCGAGTGTTCGCGCTTTGGTATCGCCGGCAAAGCGCTGCTTGAACTCGTCGAGGCCTTCGCGACCCTTGTAGATGATTCCCTTGTGATCGCCCATCACGATGTTCTCGCGCATGACGCCGAGGCGCACGTAGTGCTCGGCGGTGGCGATCGCGGCGGCGCCGGCGCCGGCGAACACCACCCGAACCTTGGCAATGTCCTTGTTGACGAGCGCCAGCGCGTTGAGCAGCGCGGCGCCGGAGATGATCGCCGTACCGTGC
>DASZNX010000161.1:0-6041 GCA_035551075.1 Gemmatimonadales bacterium
CATCGGAGAGGCGCACCTCGGCGCTCGCAACTACGACGTGGATGGCCGGTTCGACGGGACTGCGACGGCCTTAACAGGGGTTTTCCTACGTCCCGGTGCGAATGCACTGCAGGTAAAACGCGAGGTCGTCGAGCGGATGACCGAGCTCGCCAAGGTCTTCCCTCACGGCGTCCATTGGACGATCGCGTTCGACACAACGCCGTACGTCACGGAGTCGATCAAAGAAGTCGTGAAGACGTTGTTCGAGGCTCTCCTGCTGGTGACCCTGGTCGTCTTCGTTTTCCTGCAGAGCTGGCGCGCGACGCTGATTCCCGTGGTGGCCGTGCCGGTCTCGGTCATCGGTGCGTTTTTCGGGATGCAGGTGCTGGGGTTCACGGTCAATCTGCTGACGTTGTTCGGGCTCGTGCTCGCGATCGGCATCGTCGTGGACGACGCGATCGTGGTGATCGAGAACGTGGAGCGCATCATGGCCGAGGACCGGGTCACGCCTGCCGTTGCCGCCGACCGCGCCATGCGTCAGGTGAGCCGCGCGCTGATCTCCATCGTCCTGGTATTGTGCTGCGTCTTCGTGCCGGTCGCGTTCCTCGGGGGCATCACCGGACTGATGTACCGGCAGTTCGCCATCACCATCGCGGTTGCGGTGGTCCTGTCGGGCATCGTCGCGTTGACCCTCACTCCGGCGCTGTGCGCCGTGCTGCTGCGGCCCGTGCCGAAAGCAGCGCCGGCGGAGACCAAGACCGGCGTCGTCGCGACCTTCAACCGGGTGTTCGGCCGTTTCAACAGCGGGTTTCGCGCGCTGACCGAGCGCTACCTCGACGCCGCCGGTCGCGTGATCGACCGTCCCCGCACGTTTTTCGCCGCCTTCGCTGTCGCCGTCGTCCTGCTGCTCGTGCTCGTGCGCGCCGTGCCGACGGGGTTCATTCCTAGCGAGGACAAGGGGTATTTCGGGATGCTCATCGAGCTCCCGGACAACGCGTCGCGGCAGCGCACGGAAGCTGTCGTGACGCAGGTCGAGGCCTTTCTCAAGCAGCAGCCGGCGATCCAGGACGTCGTCTCACTGGTGGGACTGAACTTCCTCCAGAACGCGAACCAGACGAACGCGGCGATCCTGTTTGTGATGCTCAAGCCGTGGGACAAGCGGACATCCGCCCGCGAACAGCTCCCCGCGATTCTGGGCGCCGTGAACGGGTTTCTCTTCCGGCTGCAGCAGACGAGCGGATTCGCGTTCAATCTCCCCGAGGTCATCGGATTGGGCACAACTGCCGGTCTTGAGTTGAATCTCCAGGACCGCGGGGTGAACGACGTGACGCGGTTTGCGGGGCTCGCGGGTGAATTCGCAAAAGACGCCAACGCCCTGCCAGAACTCCGCGGAGTGTACCCGACGATCCGGGTGAACACGCCGCAGCTATTCGTCCAAGTAGACCGTGAGAAGGCAAAGGCACTCGGGGTCTCGCTCTCGGAGCTGTTCCAAACGCTGCAGGCGTTTCTGGCCACGCTCTACATCAACGACTTCAACCGCAACGGCAAGACCTACCGGGTGCAGGCCGAAGCGCAGTCCCGCTTCCGGCAGACCCCGGAAGACATCGGCCGGCTGTACGTGCGGGGGCCCAATCAACAGATGGTCCCCGTCTCTGCCCTCACACGGACTGAATTCAGGGCCGGCCCGGGCGTCATCACGCGGTTCAACGGCTTCACATCGGCCCTGGTGGTCGGGGTCCCGGCACCCGGGAAGAGCTCCGGAGACATGCTCGCGGCGGTGGAGCGACTCGCCCAGGACAAGTACGCCAGTCGCGGGGTGGGCTACGCCTTCAGTGGGCAGTCCTACCAGGAGCGAGCGTCGGGCGGACAGGGAGGACTCGTATTCGTCCTGGGACTCGTGATGGTGTTCCTCGTGCTGGCCGCGCAATACGAGAGCTGGACGATCCCGTTCGCAGTGCTGCTCGGAGTCCCGTTCGGCACGCTGGGCGCGCTGCTCGGCGTATGGCTGCGCGGCATGACGAACGACGTCTACGTGCAAATCGGCCTGATCGTCGTGGTGGGGCTGGCGGCGAAGAACGCCATCCTGATCGTCGAGTTCGCTAACGAGCTGCGCGCCCAGGGCCGCTCCATCCGGGAGGCGGCGCTCGAGGCAGGCCGCGAGCGGTTGCGGCCGATTCTCATGACCTCATTCGCCTTCATTCTGGGCGTCACGCCCTTGCTCACATCGAGCGGCGCGGGTGCAGCAAGCCGCCACTCGATCGGTACCGGCGTGTTCTTCGGGATGCTCGTGGCGACCACGGTCGGCGTGTTCTTCATCCCGCTGTTCTTCACGGCGATCCGGACCCTGAGCGAGCGGACGGTGGCGCGGAGCGCTTCAGCCGGCGCGCGTGCCGCCGCCCCCGCGCCCGCGCCGGGAGATTGAGGTGTCCCACCTCCGATCGGGGTTTCTCGCCGTGGCTGCCGTCGTCCTCATCGTCGGCTGTGCCATCGGCCCGGGCTATCGCCGCCCGGCTCTCAGCCTGCCCGACAGTTGGCGGCCTCCCGCGTCATCGGAAGACTCGCTCCGGCAGTTTTTCGACTCGTTACGCACGCGCCGAGACACGTTGCTACCGCCCGGTGCGGACACGGCGCGTGTGCCGTTCCGCTACGACACCGCGGCCGCGGCCGGCGCGGGCGGCCGCTCGGATTCTACTGCCGCACTGCAGTGGGTCGACCTGTTCGAGGATCCCGTTCTGCGGCAACTAGTCGACACGGCGCTCGAGCAGAACCGTGACGTGCGAACCGCCCTGGCGGTGATCGACGAATTCCGCGCCCGCTACCGGGCTACGCGCGGGGGCCTGTTGCCCGAAATCACGGCCAGTGGCGAGGGAGGGAGGAACGCCCAGGCCTTCGGCCCGCTGGGAATCCAAACGTTCAACGTCTACAGGGCCTCGGTGGATGGGCGCTGGGAGCTCGACCTCTGGGGCCGGTTGCGGCGGGCCACCCAGGCCGCCCGCGCCGACCTTCTGGCGCAGGAGGAAAATCGTCGGGCAGTCGAGCTAGCCCTGATCAGCACTGCGGCGACGGCGTACGTCGACTTGCGAGCGGCGGACCTCGACCTGGAAATCGCACGCCGCACGCTCGACTCGCGGCGACAAACACTGACGCTCGCCCACCAGCGACTGGATCAGGGCCTGATCTCCGAGCTCGACGTGCGACAGTTCGAGGCCGAGGTGGCGAGTCCGGCCGCGAGCGTGGCCCAATTCGAGCGCGCCGTTGCCCAGCAGGAGAACGAATTGAGCCTTCTCGTCGGTCGTACGCCGGGCATGATCGCCCGGGGGCGCTCACTCACTCAGCTCGTCGCTCGGATCCCAATCACGGCCGGCGTGCCCGCAGGGTTGCTCTCGCATCGCCCCGATGTCCGCAGTGCGGCCGCGGAGCTCCGTGCCGCGACGGCACGCATCGGCGAGGCGCAAGGCGGTTGGCTGCCGTCGATCACCTTGACCGGCGCGTACGGCACCCAAAGCGCTCGATCCTCGCAGCTGTTCGCGTCGGGAACGAACATCTGGCAGGCGTTCGTCGGGGTGTCGCTGCCGCTGTTCACCGAAGGTAGGCCGGGCAACGAACAGGTCGCGATCGCACGAGCGCGTGCGGAGCAGTCGCGCGCCCGGTACGACCAGACCGTGCTGGCGGCGCTGCGCGACGTAGAGAATGCGCTTGTGGCGCTGCGCACGGCCCAGGACGAGACGACGTCGCTTCAGGGCCAGGCCGTCGCACTGCGCCGCGCGCTCGAGCTCGCGAATCAGCGCTATCAGAACGGCGTGTCGAGCTACCTGGATGTGCTCGATGCGCAGCGCGGCCTGTTCAGCGCCGAGCTGTCGCTGACGCAGGCCGAGCGTAATCAGCTCGTCGATGCCATCGCGCTCTACGTGGCCGTCGGCGCGGTGTGGCCTGGGGCCGTGGGGCAGTAGAGCGCCGCATATCTCGATCAATCTCAACATCGACTGGAGTAACAAGATCATGCCGGCCACGACGAGCGCTCGAACGATTCTCATCACGGGAGTGACAGGCCATCAAGGCGGCGCGGTCGCGCGGGCGCTGCAGGGCACCGGATTTCGGCTGCGCGGCCTGACCCGCAAACCGGACAGCGAGCGGGCCGTGGCGCTGAAGCGCCAGGGCGTCGACGTCGTCAAGGGCGACCTCGATGACGAGACGACGCTGCGCCGGGCGTTGTCGGGCGCGTGGGGCGTCTTCGGCGTACAGAACACGTGGGAGGCGGGCGTCGAGCGCGAGGAGGTGCAGGGCAAGCGTCTTGCGACGCTCGCGCGCGAGCCCGGCGTGGAACACTTCGTCTACACGTCGGTGGGATCGGCGCATAAGCGAACAGGTATCCCGCATTTCGACAACAAGTGGCGCATCGAGGAAACCGTGCGCGGCCTCCGCTTCCCTTCGCATGTGATCCTGCGTCCGGTGTTCTTCATGGAAAACTTGCTCGCGCCCTTCAGTCTCCAGGGCTCCACCCTGGCCTCGGCAGTCGGACCACACACCAAGCTGCAGATGATTGCGGTGGACGACATCGGCTGGTTTGGCGCGCGCGCGTTTACCGACGCTCGGGGGTTGAACCGCCGCGAGATCGATCTCGCCGGTGACGTGCGAACGATGCCGGACACGGCACAGATCCTTTCGCAGGCGCTCGGCCGACCGATTTCGTACGCGCAAACCCCAATCGAACAGGTACGGCAGTTCAGCGAGGATACGGCCGTGATGATCGAATGGTTCGACCGCGTGGGCTACAGCGCCGACATCCCTGCTCTGGAACGCGAGTTCGGCCGCGCGCTCACGCAGCTCCCCGACTGGGCAAGGAGTCATGCGCATGACTAGATCGCCTTGGGTGGAGGTACATCCGCTGAGCGAGGCCGATTCGGTCGCGGCAGCCGGTTTGCGCGCGGGTGTGGCCGCCTTCAAAGGCAAGCTCGAGGGCACGGCTGGCCGGGCTCCGTTCGATGATGTCATGGAACAAGTCCCCGCCCCACAAGGTGTGACCTTTGAAGCCGCGAACGTCGGAGGGATATCGGGGTGGTGGGCCAAGCCGTCGTGGGGCAGGAAGAAGGCCGCGATCATCCACGCCCATGGCGGTTGGTTCAACCTGGGAACGGCCCGCGCGTACCGGAACTTCGTCGGCCATGTCGCGTTGAGCGCCGCAACTGATGCGTTCATACCCGAGTACCGACTCGCTCCGGAGCATCCGTTTCCTGCGGCTATTCAGGATCTTGAAGCATGCTACCGCGGACTGCTCGATCAGGGGATCACCGCGGTCGCCCTCACCGGCGACTCGGCTGGGGGCGCTCTGGCCTTGGTACTTCTGTCAACCGCATCCGCGAAGGCGCACAGCCGCGCCGTCGCCCCGGTGGGCGCGGTTGTATTCTCGCCCGTCACTGACCTCACGCTTTCAGCCAAGAGCTTTGAAACGCGAGCGGAAGCAGAGTTCTACTTCACGAAATCCCAGGTGGCCGGGCTCGTCCGGTCCTATCTGGGCGGCACCGACGCGAAGAATCCCCTGGCCTCGCCGCTCTACACTGATCTGACGGGTCTGCCTCCAATCCGCATTCACGTTGGAGACGACGAAGTGTTACTCGACGACTCACGCCGCTATGCAGAGAATGCCGCCCAAGCTGGTGTCGATATCAAGCTGGACATCTGGCTGGGAATGCCGCACGGGTTCGTCACCAACGTCGGCGGATTCGATGCCGCAGCCCGGGCGGTCAAAGCGAGCGGAGCATTTCTAACCGAGCGGCTGACGAGCGCCGCCCGATGATTCTCCGACGCAGTTTGCCCATTCCAACATCGAGGATGCCACAAATGCCCGATAACGCCAGGACCTGCAGGGCCAGCCGCGCGCGCGTGATGATCCTGCTGGCGACGTCTCTGTGTGTGGGAGCAGAAGCGCAAGCCCAGAATCCGCCGCTTGAAACGCATCTCAAGCCGAGCGAAACCGCGCTTATTCTTGTCGATTTCCAATATCCGTTCACCAATCCGGCGGGCGACAGCTACGGCGCGGTGAAAAATGACATTGAAGGCGGGAT
>DASZNX010000162.1:0-6459 GCA_035551075.1 Gemmatimonadales bacterium
CTCCGACCGCGCCCGCGCCTCATCTGGCTGCAGGAGGGTGTCCTCGATCCCGCGGCCGAGGCCCGAGCCGCCGCGGCCGGGGTTGCGTTCGTAATGGATTCCTGTCTCGCGGTCCAACATCGTCACCTCGAGGCTCGATGAGACTTGCTCCGTACGCGTTATTGCTTCTCATCTCTGTCCCGACCGCGCGCGCGCAAACACCGTCTCGCTCGCAGCTCGCCCTCACGATCCTGGGAGGCGCGATCAGCGGACACTCGCTGTGGGAAGTCGAGCGACAACCGGTCGCGGTTCCAGGCGTGACCGGCGACTACGACACCCTCCATGTGGTGCGGGCGATTTCGTCGAGCGTGGTCGTTGGCGCAGCGGCAACGTATTTCTTCTCGCCGCACGTCGGCATGCATGCCGAAATCTCCTACATGGGGCTCCCCTACGACGACAGCTGCACCGACTTGCATGCATCCGCATCGGACGGCGGGCGCATTCAGGCGGCCTGCGACGACATTGCCTCGGAGCCCGGGAGCGGCGGGGCGATCAGCCTGTTCGTAGGGGCGACACTGCGCGCCGCGGCGACGCGCGGGTTCAGCCCCTATTTGCGCGGCAACATCGGCGTCGTCAGCATGCCGCACAGCTATGTCGAAATGATCGGGAACTACCTCACAAGCGTGGGACCGCAGCCAGTCGTCGTCATCCGCGATCCGGGTCCGCGCAGCGGCGCGCCGCTGTTCGGGCTTGCCGCCGGCTTCACCGAACCGCTCGGCAAGGCCGGCGGCTACCAGGTCCGGTTCGAGCTGCGCGACGCAATCACCTCATTCGAGCTCGTCACGGGCCCCGCCGATCCTACTTCGTTGCTCGCACCGACCGACATCAAGACGTACCACCATCTGTCTCTGACGATCGGGCTCGACGTGGTGCTCGAGAAGGCGCGCGGAAGGCGCTACTAGTTGCGTGGCGCGGTGCTGGCCGGCGGCGCGGCGAGCCGGTATGGCGGTGTTCCCAAAGGGTTGCTCGAGGTTGGCGGCCGCCGCATACTCGACCGCGTCGTTGATACCGTCCGCGCAGTCACCAACTCTCCTCCGCTGCTCGTGGCCAATGCGCCGGATGCCGCAACCTGGCGCGCCGATCTCCAGACGACGAGCGACATTCGCCCGGGTTACGGCAGCCTCGGCGGGATCTACACCGCCGTCGCAGCCGGTCCCGAGCCGGTCCTGTGCGTCGCCTGGGACATGCCGTTCGTGCCGGAAGGCCTGCTCCGCGCATTGAAAGACGGCGGCGAAGATGCGTACGACGCGTTTCTCCCCGAAAGCTCCGGCCGGCGCGGGCTCGAGCCGCTCTGCGCCGTGTACGGACCGCGGTGTCGCGCGGCGATCGAGAAACGCCTCGATAGTGGCGATTTACGGGCTATCTCCTTCCACCCCGACGTGCGGGTCGGTATCCTCTCCCTCGCTCGCGTGAGCGCATTTGGCGATCCGGAAGAGCTGTTTTTCAACGTGAACACGCCCGCCGATCTCGCCCGGGCGGAGGCGCTGTGGCGGCAACGCGCATGATTTCGGTGATCGGGCTCAAGAACGCGGGCAAGACGACGTTTCTCGTCGCGCTCGCGGCGGAGCTCGTGCGCCGCAAGTTTCGCGTGATGACCATCAAGCACGGCTCCCATCCGGCCGACATGGATCAAAAGGGCAAAGACACCTGGCGCCATTGGCACGAGGGCAAGGCCGAGCGCGTCCTGATGGAAACGCCGGGAGAGCGGGTCCTGTTCGAACGCACGACGGCGGAGGCCGACCCCATCACGCTTGCCCGGCGTTATCTGAGCGATGCCGACATCGTCCTGGTAGAAGGGTTCAAGCGGGCGCCGCTGCCCAAGATCGAGGTGTATCGCACGGGAGTCGGGACCAAACCGATCTTCGATCCCGCGGTACACGACCCTGCGGACTGGGTCGCGATGGTGACCGACGACCGCGACATCCGCGCACCGTTCCCGGTGTTTCGCTTCAGCGATACGTCCTGGCTGGTCAATGTCGCGAGTCTCGCCTGGGAGCGCGCCAAGATCCTGGCCCCATGACACCCGCTGAAGCTGCCGCGCTCATCGTCGGGCATTTTCAGCCGCTCCCGCCCATCCGCCGGCCGCTGCGAGAAGCGCTCGATGCCGTGCTCGCCGAGGACATCTCCAGCCCGATCGATTTGCCGCCGTGGGACAATTCCGCGATGGACGGTTACGCTGTTCGCAGCGCCGATCTCGTCCAGGGAGATACCGATCTCGAGGTCATCGAAGCCGTACCCGCGGGGCACTTCCCTTCCCGCACTGTGGAACGGGGCCAGGCGGTCCGCATCTTCACGGGTGCGCCGCTCCCGGCGGGCGCCGACACGGTCATCCGCCAGGAGGACACGGCATCGTCCTCCAACGGGACGGTGACAATCAAGAACGCTCGTGATGCCCGAAAGAACATCCGGCGGCGCGGCGAGGACATCAAGAAAGGCGCCGTCGTGCTGGAAGCGGGTACCGTCCTCGGACCCGCGCAGCTCGGCGTGCTCGCATCGATCGCGCACGATCAGGCGCGCGTGCATCCCGCGCCCCGTGTTGCGTACCTCGGGTCCGGCGATGAGATCGTCGATCTCGATCGCAAAGAAGAGATCCTCGCCGGTCGGAAGATCGCGACCTCCAACTCCTACACGCTCGACGCGCTGATTCGCCGCTCAGGAAGCGAGCCCGTCAACCTGGGCATCGCCCGCGATACCAAGGAAAGCGTGCGGGAGCATTTCCAGCGCGCGACGGGAGTAGATCTCATCGTGACGACGGCCGGCGTGAGCGTCGGCGAGCACGACTTCGTCCGCGAGGTGCTGCAGGAAATGGGCGGTGAGTTGAAGTTGTGGCGCATCGCCATGCGGCCCGGCGCGCCGGTGGGGTTCGGTCTCATCGGCGCCACGCCGTGGATCGGGCTGCCGGGGAATCCCGTGAGCACGATGGTAACGTTCGAGCTGTTCGTGCGTCCCGCGATTCGCCGGCTGCAGGGACATCGGCTGCCGTTTCGCAGAACGGTCCCAGTCGTGGTCCGTGAAGCCGTGACACTCGGTCCCAAGCTGCGACACTTCCTTCGCGTTATAGTTGAGAATGGCGAGGCACGTTTGACAGGACCACAGGGCTCTGGCATTCTCACGAGCATGGCGCGCGCCAACGCCCTGCTCATCGTCCCCGCTGATATGCCGTCCGTACCCGCGGGCACGGAGCTGCAGGCACTGATCCTCGACGATCCCCGGCACGTGTCGGAAGCTCCGTATTGATGAGTCGCGCGCTTCGTCTGGCAGGCTACGTCGCGCTTATGCTGCTCGTGTACTGGGCCAATGCCGTCACGCCACCCACGGCCCGGCTGGGCGTTCTCTACATCATCCCGGTCTTGCTGGTGACATGGACCGACGGGCTCGGCTGGGGCATTGTCTTCGGCCTCGCCTCTATCGCCATGCGCGAAACCGTGGCGTTCGATCAAATGCCGGGCGACACGCCGCTTGGCTGGCGCATCGCCAACGGCGCCGCGTATGTCGCCGTCGTCGCGGTGGCGATGGCGGGCTTGCGATCGCTGCGGCGCAGCCAGGCGCAGCTCGCCCAGCTCGTCATTCAGGATCAGCTCACCAATGTGCTCAACGCGCGCGCGTTCGCCGACCGCTTGGGCCAGGAGCTGGACCGCAACCGCCGCTACCCTCGCCCGCTCGCCCTCCTGTATATGGATTTGGACAATTTCAAGGTCATCAACGACACGCATGGTCACCAAACCGGTGACGCCGTACTCCGGCTCGTCGCCGATGCGATGCGGTCGTCGGTGCGGCAGTCGGACATCGTCGGTCGTCTCGGCGGAGATGAGTTTGCCGTCCTCATGCCCGAGACCGATGCGCACGTCGCCGACGGCGCCGCGAAGCGGCTCGTCGCCGGACTCCGCAACGTATTCAAGGGAACGCCCAACGTGACGGCGAGCATCGGTGTGGTGTCGTGCACAGCGACCGATGCGAGCACGGACGATCTGCTCCGCCGCGCCGATCAGGCGATGTACGATGCCAAGAGGATGGGAAAGGATCGCGTGGTGCAGGTAGCAATCTGATCCATGATTCTTGCGCTGCTCGCGCTTGTTTTTTCTCAGGACTCCACACCAGAGCTCTCGTACACACTCAGTATTCCGAGCGACCGGCTGGCGTACGCAGTCGAGCTGCGCATTACGCATCCACCAAACCCGAGCCGGCTTGTCATCCCCTATTGGGCTCCAGGCGCTTATCGCCCCATGAGCTCGGGCGAAAATATCAGCGACTTCATCGCGACCAGCGCCGGAGGCGAGCAGCTCCCGGTACGTAGGGATTCTCCGATTTCCTGGGTGGTGGATACCCACGGCGCCCCGGCGATCACGGTTCGCTATCGCACCGGCTTACGCGATACCGTGCAATGGCGCCGTCCCAACAACCGCTGGTATCTCCGCGCGACTTCGGGTGTGGTCGACGGGCCGCGGACCTTCATGTATCTGGACGGCGCGAAGCTGTTGCCGGCCATGCTCACGTATCACCTGCCGCCGAGGTGGCACGTTGCCACCGGACTGCCCACCAGCGACAGCGTCACTTATTGGGCGGAGAGCTACGACGTCCTCATCGACTCGCCGGCGATGGTGGGCGCGTTTCTCTCCTATCCGTTCACCGCCGCGGGTACACCCCATCGGGCCGTGGTCGATCTCGGCGGGGTGCAGCCGCATGCGTCGCGCGTGTTCGTCGACATGCTGCGCCGGATCGCCGAGACGGGGATCGGCATCTTTCGCGGCGCGCCATACAAGGACTACACCTTCATCTTCGTGGCCGGTCGTGGCGGCGGGCTCGAGCATCTCAATTCGACCACGATCGGCGTGACGGCCCAGACGCTGGCGCGGAACCCGCGGGGGGCGAGGAGTGTGAGCGCGCATGAGTTCTTTCACGCGTGGAACGTGAAGCGCATCCGCCCGATCGAGCTGGGGCCGTTCGATTACGAGCACGAGGTGCGGACGGTGAACCTGTGGTGGTGCGAGGGCGTCACCGACTACTACGCCGACATCATCGTGGCGCGCGCGGGACTCGAGACTCCCGCCGACTTCGCGCGCGATATTGCCGGCTCGATTGCCAATCATCACGGCAACGCCGCGCGGCTGCGCGTCTCGCCCGAGCGGTCGTCGTGGACGGTGTGGGATCCTCCCGCCGTCAACGACGATTACGTGATCTCGTATTATCTGCAGGGTGAGCTGCTCGGGTTTCTGCTGGACCTCGCGATCCGCGATTCGACCGACAACGCGAGATCACTCGATGATGTCATGCGCCACCTCGCCGACCGCTACTCGGGCGCGCATGGGTTCACGCGCGACGACCTCGTGAATTCCGTGCGGCGCGCTACGGGACGGGATTTCGCCGAGTTTTGGCGACTGTACGTCAGCGGTACGACCGAGATCCCGTGGAACGACTATCTCCGCGCGGCTGGATGGGAGGTCGTGTTCACCGAAAAGCCCGCGGTGGATGCGCGCATCGGCTCGCTTCCACCCGCGATGCAAGGGGGGCGATTGCGGGCGGTGGTCACGCCGGGAAGCGCCGCCGCGGTTGCCGGTCTCCGCACCGGGGACGAATTGGTGCGCATCAATGGCCGTCGCATCATCGACGCCACCGATGTGAGTGCGGCCGTTCGGGCGATCGGCCGCAACGCGCGTGTCGTCGTGGAGATCATGCGCGACGGCCAGCCGCTGGTGATTCGGTTTCGCGCCGGCACCTACCAACGCGTGCGCGCCCGATTGGTCGATCTGCCGGCGCCCACCGAGAAGATGCGCCGCATTCGCGCGGGACTGCTCCATCCATGAGCCAACGGGTCATGGAGCTGCTCCTGATCTTCACGTCGGTCCTTTTCATCGTGGACCCGTTCGCCGTCATACCCACATTCCTGGCGATGACCGCGCGCGACTCGCCCGAGCAACGCCGAGTGCTCGCGCGTCGCGGCGCGTGGACGTGCGCGATCACACTCACCGCGTTCGCGCTCGGCGGGAGCATGATCTTCAAGATCTTCGGAATCACGATCGGCGCGTTCAAAATCGCGGGCGGTGTGCTCATGGGTCTGAACGCGCTCGACATGGTGCAGGCGCGCCGCAGCCAGCAGCGCGAGACGCCGGTCGAGACCGCGGAAGGAATTCAGAAGGATGATATCGGCATTTTGCCGCTCGGCGTGCCGATGCTTGCGGGACCAGGCGCAATCTCGACTGTGATGGTGCTGGCTTTGGGCGCGAAGACCATTGCGGCGACGGCCGCGGTGTACGTGGCCATCGTTCTCACGTCACTGATCACATACTTCGTGTTATCGGGTGCGTCGCTCGTTGAACGCCGGCTGGGTCAAACCGGGATGCGCATCCTGACCAGACTTATGGGTCTCGTGTTGTCGGCGATCGCTGTCCAGTTCATCCTCGACGGAATCAAGCTCAGTTTTCT
>DASZNX010000163.1:0-3008 GCA_035551075.1 Gemmatimonadales bacterium
GGCGGACGCTGCCCGCACGCCATCTGTGACGCCCGCGCCGTGCACGAGTGTGGTCACCGTCGCGGCGAGCACCCGCTGAGCGGACCGCTTGGCGGGGTTGGCGCGCTGCTGCGCGATGATATCCGTGATCTCCTGCTCCCCGAGATGCGTGAACAGCTTGAGGTACGATTCGACATCGCGATCGTCGGTGTTGATCCAGAACTGATAAAACTTGTACGGTGACGTGAGCGCGGGATCGAGGTAGATCGCGCCCTCTTCGGTTTTCCCGAACTTCCTGCCCGATGCCATCGTCACCAGTGGGGCGACGAGGCCGTGGGCGTCCGCATTTTCGATGCGACGTATCAGCTCGACCCCGGCCGTGATGTTGCCCCATTGATCGCTGCCGCCCACCTGCAGCGTGCACTGGCGCTCGCGATACAGGTGCAGGAAATCATAGGCCTGGAGCAGCATGTAACTGAATTCCGTGTAGGACAGCCCCGATTCGAGCCGCGCCTTCACCGATTCCTTCTGGAGCATGACGTTGACGGTGAAGTGTTTGCCCACGTCGCGCAGGAAGTCGATCAGCGACTGCGCCGCCAGCCACTTCGCATTGTCGAGCAGCAAGGCCGCCGTCGGTCCGGCGCCGAATTCGAGAAAGCGCGCCATCTGATCGCGCTGGCGCTGCAGGTTCTCGCGAATCTGTTCTTTCGAGAGGAGCGGACGCTCCCCCACTTTGCCGGACGGATCACCGATCAAGCCAGTGCCCCCGCCCATCAGCACGATGGGCCGGTGGCCGGCGCGCTGCAAGTTGGCGAGCAGCATCAGCGGCATCAGATTGCCGAGCTGCAACGAAGGAGCGGTCGGATCAAAGCCGCAGTACGCGGTAACCGGCCCCTTTGCGAAGTGCGCGGCGAGGCCCGGCGTCGCCTGCTGCACGAATCCCCGCCACTCCAATTTTTGCAACACGTTAGACGTCGTCATGGCGGCGAATTTATCGCTTCATTAGGTTGTAACACAGATGGCCTCGACGCCCTTTTCATCCCCCGCCGCCGCACCGCCTCGCCGCCGCCCGTGGATCGTCCGCTGGTGGTACGATCCCGTGCAGCGCAAACGGGTGACGATCGTGACCGCGCTGGCGCTGCTGTATGCCACCGGCCTCGCATACGGCTCCTGGACCCGTGTCTGTGCCGCCGAGCGGTGCCCCAGCATCACCCGCATTGACCCACGCAGCGGCCGCAATGTCCAGCTTCAGACATCCAAGGTTTACGCGGCCGATGGCCGGCTGATCACGGAGCTCGGGATCGAGCGCCGCACGGTTCTACCGCTCGAGCAGATCCCCGTGCATGTCCGGCAGGCCTTCATCGCGACCGAGGACAAGCGCTTCTACAGCCACCACGGGATCGACTACTGGCGGATTCTGGGGGCGCTCAAGGCCAACGTCACGACGCTGCATTACGCTCAAGGGTTCTCGACGATCACGATGCAGCTCGCGCGCAACGTCTTCCCGGAGCACCTCGGCAAAGAGAAGAAGATCGCCCGGA
Organism: Gemmatimonadales bacterium; assembly: GCA_035551075.1. Lineage (GTDB taxonomy): Bacteria > Gemmatimonadota > Gemmatimonadetes > Gemmatimonadales > GWC2-71-9 > 20CM-2-65-7. Next base: position 1,521 of record DASZNX010000163.1, read on the forward strand.
AGTTGCGCGAGGCCCGCGTCGCGGTCGAGTTGGAGCGGAACTTCCCCAAGGACACAATTCTCGAGCTGTATCTGAATCAGATCAGCCTCGGCCCCAACGTCGCGGGCGTCGAGGCGGCCGCGCAGGTGTTCTTCGGCAAATCGGCGCGCGACTTGAACGTCGCCGAAGGGGCGACGCTCGCCGCCCTGCCGAAAGCGCCGGGAACCTATAACCCGCGCACCCATCCCGATCGCGCGGTGCGGCGGCGCAACGCCATCCTCAACCTGATGCGCGACCAGGGCTTCCTGAGTCCTGAAGATGCGGAGTTCTGGAAGTCCTATCCGCTCGCGCTCACGACACGCCGCACCAGCTACGGTGACGTGGCCCCCTACTTCGTCGAGTGGCTGCGCTCGGATTTCCTCCAGCCCCGCTTCGGACGCGACCTGTATGAGAAGGGCCTCCGGATTTATACGACAATCGATCTCGACATTCAGGAGGCGGCGGAGCAGGCCCTCGAGTCGCAGCTCGGCGAAATCGAGTCGGGCGTCTATTCGAACGGCAAGTTCGAGGGGACACCGTATCGCGAGTACATCGAGCAGGGCCGCACGACGCCGGACGATCAGGGGCCGTTCGCGCCGTACCTGCAGGGCGCGCTGCTCGCCCTGGATGCCAAGACGGGCAACATCCTCGCCATGGTCGGCGGGCGCGATTTCGTGGACTCGAAGTGGAACCGCGTGACGCAATCGACGCGGCCGCCGGGCTCCACGTTCAAGCCCTTTGTCTATTCCGCCGCCGTGCGCGCCGGTCATCCCGTTACGGAAATGCTGGACGACTCGCCGCTCAATACGCCGATGCTCCAGCTCGACAGCACGCTGTGGCAGCCGAAAGACTACGACGACACGACCCTCGGTCCCATCCCGATGCGGCAGTCGCTGTATCTCTCGCGCAACCTGTCGACCATCAAGCTCGGCATGGCGCTGGGTGAGCAGACGGTGGTCGGCGAGGCGCGACGCTACGGCATCACGACACCGCTCCCGCCGTACCCGGCGATGCACATCGGCGCGAACGGGGTGAAGCCGATCGAGCTGATCGCCGCGTACACGGCGTTCGCCAACGACGGCGTCCGCGTCGATCCGATCGGGATTCAGCGGATCGAAGACCGGCAGGGCAACATCCTGTTTCAGTCCACGGTCAAGCGCGAGCAGGTATCGGATCCAGAGCACAATTGGCTCATGCTCGACATGATGCGCGATGTGATGCGCTGCCAGCCCGGGACCGGCCCGCATCGTTGCGGGACGGCCGCGGGGGCCGTCGGCGGGCTCCACGTCCCCATGGCCGGCAAGACAGGAACGACGGACGACTACACCGACGCCTGGTTCGTCGGGTTCACGCCCGAGATCGTCACCGGTATCTGGATCGGCTACGATCTGCAGCGCCGGATCATGAACAACGCGGGCGGCGGCCGCATCGTCGCCCCCGCGTGGACGAAGTTCATGCGCGACGTCTACG
>DASZNX010000164.1:0-3586 GCA_035551075.1 Gemmatimonadales bacterium
GCCCTACAGCATATCCACCTTGCTGACTCGCAATCTTCAAGACGTCTTCGGTGAAAACGACCCGGCGCGCCGACGCGCGGCCATCGACGACATCTACACCGAAGATGGCGTGTTCTACGGCGACCCCAGCGGGAAGGTCTACCGTGGCCGCGACGAGATCGATCGCATCGCGGGCGCGATCCGGGCTACTCACCCTGACTTTCGATATCAGCTAGTTGCAAAGCCCGAGGAGGTGGGCAATGGCGGGCGGATCCAATGGGTAGAGGGTCGCCCTGGTGAGGCACCGGCTGTCGCCGGGACTGATTTCATCATTGCCCGGGACGGCCGGATTGCCGCCATTTATCTCTTTTTCGATAAGCTACCCTGAGCAGAACTCCTGCCGTGCGAGGTGCCATGCGTAGGACCGATCCTTACTTGCCGTAGGCGTGCGCGAGCTGGCCGACGAGCGTGGCCCAATCCATATCAATCGCACCATATACGGCGCCGGTCTCGGGACGGTTGTTGTCTTTCATGATCTCCACCATCAACGTCGCGTAGTCCGAGAGGATCACGCCCGCTTGCATCAGTCGTGCGATGCCGAGCTGCCGCTTGGTATCGTTGAACGTCCCGCAGGCGTCGACGGCGACATAAGCGTCCAGCCCCTTGCTGATCGCCGTGATGGCCGGGAAGGCGGCGCACACCTCGAGAGAGAGACCGGCGAAGATCAGTTTCTTGCGACCGGTCGCCTCGATGGCGTGAGCAGTTCGCGCGTCGTCGAAAGCATTGACCGTGCTCCGATCGATGATCTGCAGTCCAGGTAGCACCTCGACCAACTCGGGGAACGTCGGCCCCCACATGCTGTCGCGCGCCGTGGTGGTGACGACGATCGGCACCTTCAGCACCTTGGCCGCCTTGGCGAGACCGACGACGTTGTGTTTCAGGTCGCGCGGAGACAGGTCGCGAACGCCCGTCATGAGCCCGATCTGGTGGTCGATGAGCACGAGCGCAGCGTTCTCGGACGTCAGAGCCTCATACGGCCGGTTCCGGTCGAACATTTTCTTCTCCTTTCGTGAGCAGCTACGCCGATGACCCTATGGGCATGGACCGCGCATGAGAAGTCTCGAAGAATCGAACCCAGCGTCCCGCGTATTGGACGACGGAGTGACGAATGCTGGATCTGAATGACTTCTCCTACTTCGTGCAGGTGGTGGATCGCGGCGGTTTCACCGCGGCGGGGCGCGAGTTGCGCATTCCCAAGTCGACGTTGAGCCATCGCCTGCAGGAGCTGGAGAGGAGCCTCGGCGTCAGGCTGCTGAATCGCACATCACGCCGATTCGGGATGACGGATGCAGGCATCGAGTTCTATCGCCACGCGGCTGCCGCGTTGCGAGAGGCCGAACTGGCCGAATGGGCGATGCGCAATCGCCTCACTGAACCGAGTGGAACGGTACGTTGCACGGCGAGCATCGCGACCATGCAGTTCGCGATCAGCGAAGTCGTGTCGAGCTTCCTCGTCAAACATCCAAAAGTCATTGTCGTGGCCCATGCGACGAACCAGCTCGTCGACCTCGTCGGCGAGCGCTACGACATCGCCATCCGGGCGCACTCCGGTCCTTTGCCGGACTCGACGCTCGTGCAGCAGACGCTGGCACCTGCGCCTTGGTTCCTTTTCGCAGGGTCCGCCTATCTCGATGCCCACCGCATGCCGGAAAAGCCGCGCGATCTTTCGCAGCACCCGTCGCTCTTCATGATGCGCAGCGGAGTCGATCCAATCTGGCGACTTCGTCAATCAGGCGCGCGTTCGAAAGAGGTCACCGTGCAGCTCACACCTCGATTCGTCAGCGACGATATGAAGTCCTTGAAGCGGGCCGCCGTCGCGGGCCTCGGGATCGTCGCGCTGCCTGGTTATGTCTGTCGCGAAGACCTCCGATCGGGATCGCTGCGGCGCGTGCTGCCCGACTGGAAAGCCGAGGACTCGACGCTGACGGCGTTGATGCCCAACCGTCACGGCGTACTTCCATCGGTCCGCGCCTTCGTCAACCACCTGGCCGCCGAGCTTCCCAAAGCTGTCGCGCTTTGAGCCTATGCGCTAGCACAAAACCCACCGCGTGAGACGCCGTTTGGTGCGCCGGTGGTGCGCGAGTTGCCGCCCCTCGTCCGAGGCAGCAAAGCAGGCTCTCGATTGCGCATCAACACAGCCCGCAGCGCTAGGATTGCGAGCATGGGCACTCCGTCGACCAATCGCCTCGCCGCGTTTCTTCTTCTGCTGACCGCGAGTACCGGACTCGTCGACGCCGTGTGTTATCTCGCGCTCGGTCACGTCTTTACGGCGAACATGACGGGCAACGTCGTCTTCCTCGGATTCGCGATTGCTGATGCGCCGGGGTTATCGGTTCCTCGCTCGAGTGCTGCGCTCGCTGCATTCGTCGTCGGCGCCGCGATCGGAGGCCGGCTGGCCGCCGGGATAGGCGAAGGCAAGCTCCAGCCGTGGATGACTACCGCGTTCGCGATCGAGGCACTGCTGCTGTTGGCCGCAGCGGCGGTGGGCGCTGGCGGACGCGATGTGCTGGCGAGCGAACCTGATCGTCTCTACGGGCTGATCGCGCTGACTGGTGTAGCGATGGGCGTACGCAATGCCGTGGTCCGCAAGGTTGCGGTGCGGGATCTGACGACGACCGTGCTGACGTTGACCATCACCGGAATCGTCGCGGACTCATCACTGATCGGCGGGACGAACGCGGGTCTGTGGAGACGGGCATCGTCAGTGGTCTTAATGTTCGGCGGCGCGGCCGCGGGCGCCTTGCTGCTCCGGCATTCGCTCGCCTTACCGATGGTCGTAGCCGGCGTCATCGCAGCGGTATGCGCCGTGGGCGCACACGTTGTTGGTGGTCCGGGAGACAGGATTTGAGCGTGCGACCCCCTCGCCCCGGTGTCGCCACCGAGAAGGCGCCCGGCCTTGAACTGCCGGTGGGACTCGACGAAGTTCGCTCGATCGGGGCTGGCTCTGCCGAGCCGCCAACGCGCGGTTGACGATCTCGGAGCCTTGACAGCGGCGGCCGATTCTCTGACTACAGTCAGAGAATGGAAAAGGCGGCGGTGAAGCAGGTGCGCGCCTTCAACCGGCTGGTGGCAGAGCGAATCGGCGCTCTCTCCGACCACTTCCTCGGCCGCGGTCGATCGATGGGCGAGTCGCGCACGCTGTGGGAGATCGGTCCCCGCGGCGTCGAGGTGCGCGAGCTGCGCACGCGGTTGGGTCTCGACTCGGGCTATGCCAGCCGCGTGCTGCGATCGTTGCAACGTCAGCGGCTGATCGAGGTGCGGCCCAGCCAGCGCGATGCGCGCGTGCGCACGGTGCGGCTGACCGCCCGCGGGCGCGCGGAACGGGAAGAGCTCGAGCGGCGCTCCGACCGGGTGGCCTGGAGCTTCCTCGAGCCGCTCCGCCGCCCGCAGCGTGCGCGGCTGGTGGCGGCCATGGCCGAAGTGGAGCGCCTCCTCCTGGCCTCGCTGGTGGTGGTGGCCGCCGAGGACCCGACCACGCCCGACGCGCGTCATTGCATCGGGCAGTACTTCTCTGAGCTCGATGCGCGCTTCGAGGGCGGATTCGAAC
>DASZNX010000165.1:0-4375 GCA_035551075.1 Gemmatimonadales bacterium
GCCATACACGGGTTTGTCGCAAGTCTCGAACCAATCGCCTCGGCGCCGGGCTAGCTCCCGTTGAGACGAGTACCAAAGCCACCCCAGGGCCGCTAGTTTTTACGGCGCTGCAAAGTGGGAGAGGTGGCCGAGTGGCTGAAGGCGGCGGTTTGCTAAACCGTTATAGGGCCTTAAAACCTTATCGGGGGTTCGAATCCCCCCCTCTCCGTCCGCTGTCTATTTCGCTGCGCCAAACTGTGCGAAGCCAATGGTGTTCCCCGCCGGATCCTTGACGTAAAACTCCGTGCTACCGTAAAACGTCTGATGCCGCGGCTTCACCACCGGCGCTCCTTTCGCCGCACGCTCGGCCGCATCCAAATCGGCCACGGTAATAAAGAGGAGCGCCGACCGGCCATTCAATTCCGCCGCTGCCCCTGGGTTCTCTGCCAGAACACTCGCGCGCGTCTGGTACATCACCTCGATCTCGCCCTGCTTGACGCTGGCAAAGATCAACTTGCCGTCGGGTCCCGGCACCTGATTCTCGAGCGCAAATCCGAACCGATCGACCCAGAACTTCACGCACGGCTCGACCGAGTCCACGATGAACACCGTCGCCACGTGCTGCAGATTCTGTCGAGCCATTGCCAGGTCCCCTCGCGAAGAAGATTGTAGAAGTAGATGACGGCTACAGCCTAGCGCACAGCACCGGTGATGTGAAAGACCCTCAAGAAGGATTTCTCAAGACCGCGTGACGGTTCTATTATTCCGCCAATGACCATTCGCGTCCGCTTCGCGCCATCGCCGACCGGCTATCTCCATGTGGGTGGAGCTCGCACCGCTCTGTTCAACTGGCTCTTCGCCCGGCACGAGGGTGGGAAATTCCTGCTGCGCATCGAGGACACGGACAAGGCGCGTTCTACAGAGGAACACACGAAGGTCATTCTCGACGGCCTCTCGTGGCTCGGCCTCGATTGGGACGAGCCGCCGATCTTCCAGGGCGCTCGTCTCGCGCGGCACCAGCAGGTCGCCGACCAGCTGCTCAAACAAGGCAACGCCTACATGGAGGAAGACGCGATCCGGCTGCGCGTTCCTCCGGGTGAATTGTCGTGGGAAGATGCCGTCCACGGACGGATCAGCTTCAAGGGCGAGGACATTCGCGACTTCGTGATTCTCCGGGCCGATCGCTCGCCGCTCTACAACTTTGCCGTGGTGGTCGACGACATCGATATGCAAATCACGCATGTCGTCCGCGGCGACGACCACATCTCCAATACGCCCAAGCAACTCGCGGTCTATCGCGCGCTCGGGGCTTCGCTGCCGATCTTCGGCCACGTGCCGATGATCCATGGGCCCGATGGGAAGAAGCTCTCCAAACGTCATGGCGCGACGGCTGTGGGAGACTACCAGCACCTCGGGATTCTCCCAGAAGCCATGCGCAATTTCCTCGCCCTTCTTGGATGGAGCCCGGGCGGCGATCGCGAGATCATGAGCAAAGAGGAGCTGCGGAACCTCTTTTCACTCGACGGGATTCTGAAGAAGCCGTCGGTCTTCGACACGACGAAGCTCGAGTGGATGAACGGGCAGTACCTCACCGCGAAATCGGCGGAGGAGCTCTATCCGCTCGTGCAGCCGGAGCTCGCAAAGCTCGGCATCACCGATAACACGCATGCGGTATTGAAGGCGATCACGGCCGTGAAAACCCGCTCACGCACCACGCTCGACGTTGCACGACAGGTCGCGGTGCGACTGGATGCGCGGTTCGTCGAGCTGGACGAGAAAGCGAAGAAGGAGATCGCGAAAGATCCAACGGGTTATCACGCGGCGCTGGGAGCGAGCGTCGTCGCGCTCAAGAACGCCGAGTGGACCCCCGAAGGGCTGGAGCGGTCGTTGCGCAATTTGGCGGAGGAGCGCAATGTCCCCGCCGGGAAGATCTTTCAGCCGATCCGGATCGCGCTGACGGGAGGGACGGTGTCGGAACCTGTGAACGAGCTGCTGTCGGTCGTCGGTAAGGAGGCGGCGCTGCGCCGTCTCGAGGCTGCTTCTCTCTCCTAACGGGAACTCCATCATGATCGAGAGTCGTCTGATCACCTTGTCGGTGGTGTTGGCGGCGTGTCTAAACGCAGGTCCGTTAGAGGGTCAGTCGCTGCTCGAGCGCACGCCGAATCTGTCCGGCGGTTGGCTGGGCGCGACAGGAACGTTGCAGTTCAATTTCATTCATCGGTTCGCGGTCAGCTCTGCGCCTGCGCATAAGGTCTCCAATTCGCCCACGTTCTTCTTCTCGTATCGCCTGCCCGCGCCGGTCCTGCTCGGTGTGAACTACGCCACGTCGTCGGACATCTCGACCGCCAACGGCGCGGTGAACGAGTTCGAGGGTTTTGCGCGCTACGCGACCAATCAGCCGCTCAACGTGGCAGCGCAGCTCGGCTACAACTATTCCGCGAAGAGCGTCGACGGCGAGGTCACGGTGTCACACGCGTTCCAGCCGCTGCGGTTGATCGGCGTCGCGCGATTGTTCTCCCATGGATATGGCGTCGATACCACGCGCTATGCGGTTGGCGCTGGAGCGGTCTGGCGACTTGGCCGGTGGGTCGCCCTCGCGGGCGATGCGACCACCCTGATCGATCGGCGCCCGCAAGAAGAGCTCGCCTGGAGTGCGGCGCTCCAGCTCGGCATTCCCTATTCGCCTCATACAGTCTCCTTCCAGGTCACCAATACGAACACGGGGACGCTGGAAGGCGCTTCGCGCGGCTTATCAGGAAAGCCGCGCGGGGGGTTTGAGTTCACGATTCCCTTCACGTTCAGCAGATACTTCGGGCGGCATGGTGAAGCGGCGGCGAAAACGGCAGCCGCGAGTCCGGCCGCGGCGAGGACCGGCACCAAGGCCGAGATGCGCACTATGACCTTCGCGCCGAATCGGATCGAGATCGCCGTGGGCACGACCGTCGTCTGGACCAACAATGATCCGCTCGTGCACACAATCACGGCCGATGATGGATCGTGGGATTCGGGAGCGGTCGACCCCGGCAAAACCTGGTCCCACACGTTCAGCAAAGCGGGCGAGTACGCCTTCCACTGCACGCCGCACCCCTTCATGAAGGGGGTCGTCGTCGTTCGCTAATACCGCATCACCTTGCCCGATTTCATCACGAAGCTCACGCGCCGCAGGGCCGTGATGTCGTGCAGCGGATCACCGTCCACCGCGATGATGTCGGCCTCGAGTCCCGGCGCGATCGCCCCGATCTTGTCCGCCAGACCCATCGCCTCCGCATTGAGCGACGTCGCCGCCACAATCACATGCATCGGCGTCTCGCCCGACTTCTGCACGCGACAAATCATATCCTCGGCGTTGTGGCCGTCTGCTCCCGCGACCGCATCGGTGCCATAGACCACCTTGAGCCCGTTCGTCGCGAGGGCCATGCGAATGTCCTGGGCAGCCAGCGGCAGCACCCGCTCCATCGTCGCGAACCCGGCCTCCGTGTAGTTGCCGATGCCTTCGTACTTCGGCCGGTTGTCGAGATAGTTCCGAAATACGAGCGCGCACTGCGGATCGAAGTAGGTACCGCGCTGCGCCATGAGCGTCAGCACATCCTGTGTCACGAAGATGCCGTGTTCGACCTCGGTGCACCCGGCGAGGGTCGCCGCGCGTACCGCGGCTGCGGCATGCGCGTGAACGAGCGTGCGCAGGCCGAGCTGCTTCGCTTCACCGCAGACCGCGACGAGCTGCGAGTCCGACATCGTCTGCTCGCCGCCCTCTCGAATGCTCGCCGAGGCGAACAGTTTGATCAGATCGGCGCCGTCGGCCTTGCGCTGGCGCACGAGCGCCCGCAGCGAGTCCGGGCTCAGGCGCGGGTCGATGATCGGATCGAGCGACGTCAGAATCCGCGGCCCTGGTAATCCCTGGGTGGCGATCCAGTCGCGCAGGTCTGCGTCGCTGCGCGACCCCACGCTCTGAATCGTCGTGAACCCCGCCATCAGCGTCGTGTACGCATTGGCCGCCGCGGCGAGGATCGACTGCGCCGGCGTATCGCCGTCGTTGGCGGTGTGCAGCCGATTCTGACGATTGAAGTACCAGACGGGATGCGTGTGCGCATCGATGAGCCCGGGGAGCACCGTCCGTTCGCCGAGATCCACCACACGCGCGTCCCTTGGTCCGCTGCCGCGCGGGACGATCCGCGCGATGCGATTGCCTTCGACGATAATGTCGACGTTGTCCTGCACGCCGCCGCGGCCGTCGAGGATGGTTGCTGCACGAAGCACAATGCGGGAAGTATCCTGGCCAAAAAGGACAGACGGGATTGCAAGGAATGTCAGGAAGAGAGTCAGTCGGGTTCGGTTTCCGTGTCCTGAAGAGCTTGCCCTGAGCGCAGCGAAGGGACCGGCTCGGCGGAGGCGAGCG
>DASZNX010000166.1:0-1665 GCA_035551075.1 Gemmatimonadales bacterium
CTCAGTGGTTTTGACCGTACATACCGCCGTTTTGTTACCCTCATACGTCGGTAGCCCCGCTCATACTTTGGTATGCGTTGCGTGCGCATCCCGACTCTGTGCCGGACCGCGCGCGAGACCGTGCCGTCGCTAAGACTGAGCGGCGCAGGCCGATCAATGCAAAACCGGTCTATTTGCGGCAATTCCTCGCAAACGAAAGCTGGGCGCCATCGACATATCCGTAGCTCGGACCAGCCGCCAAGACGGAGGCGGCTCGATCGTGGGCTGGAAGAGGCGAACATGCTCGGCATCATCATCGCGGTCATGCTTCTGGCATTCCCGGCGGCGGCGCGAGACCTCGGACAGTGGCAGAACCAGCCGCCTGAAGTGCGCACGTGGTTCCAGAGGCTCATGCAGCCCGACGTCCCCTTCATGTCGTGCTGCGGCGAAGCCGACGCGTATTGGGCCGACAGCTTCGAGGTCGACGGGGATCGCTACGTGGCTATCATCACCGACGAGCGCCCGGATGGCCCGCTCGGCCGTCCCCACCGGGGCCTAGGAGAAAGGATCGTCGTCCCAAATCACAAGATCAAATGGGATGAAGGAAATCCGACCGGGCACGGAATCATCTTCGTCGGCATTGGCGGACAGGTCTATTGCTACGTACCGCCGGGCGGCGTGTGAGCCACGCAATCGGCGAGGGCGTTACAGGCGACATCGCCAATCCATCCCGACGGGCCGCCTTCGGCGCTAACGATCCCAGAGATGATCAAGGCTTCGGCTCAGCCGGTAACGTGAATTGGAAGATGGCGCCGCGGGGAGAATTCGGGCTCACCCAAAACCGTCCGCCGTGCGTTTGGATGATCGAACGACAGATCGAGAGCCCGAGCCCTAAGCCGCCCGGCTTGGTCGTGTAGAAAGGCTCGAAAAGGCGCTCGAGGTCCGTCGCCGGCACTCCCGGACCGGAATCGCGTACCGTCACGTGCACGTCGCCGTCTCCGGCTTTGCCGCTACTGATCAGCAATTGGCGCGGCCCCTCGCTCACCCCGCTGATGGCCTCGACCGCATTGATGATCAAGTTCAGCATCACCTGTTGCAGCTGCACCCGATCTCCTTGGATGTGGGGTAAGCCGTCCGCGAGCTCCGTCTGCACCGAGACGCCGTTGTTTACGGTTTCACCACGGGTAAGTTCGATCACCTCGCGGATCGCTGGGTTGATCTCCAGACGATCTTCCCGCGGGGGCGCCTTTTTTATGAGATCACGGATGCGGCCGACCACGTCGCCGGCTCGTATGCCATCCTGAACGATGTGAGCGAGCGCCTGCCGCACCTCCTCCAGATCCGGCGGTTCGCAAGCGAGCCAGCGCAGCGCCGCTTGAGCGTTGGTGACGGTGGCGGCGATTGGTTGCTTCACCTCATGGGCGATCGACGCCGTGAGCTGACCCATGGTCGCAGCACGGTTCGCATGCGCCAGCTCCATCTGCATCTCCAGGTAGCGGCGTTCGCTCTCGCGTGCCTCCTCTTCCGCCCGCTTGCGCTCGGTCAAATCGAGCACGAAGGCAATGGCCTGCTGTGGCTCTTCGCCGACCGCGGCCCCGCCGACCAGCACCCGCACGCGGCTGCGGTCTTTGCGGAAGTATTCCTTCTCGCGCGGCTGCACCGTTCCGGCGCTCATCACTTCCACCA
>DASZNX010000167.1:0-5817 GCA_035551075.1 Gemmatimonadales bacterium
CCTCCGCGCGCCCTGGTCATCGCCGGCCCCTATCGCCGGGTTCGCAATCCGATGTACATCGGCGCGGGGACGGCGCTCCTCGGCGCCGCGCTGTTCTACCAGTCGTTCGCGCTCGCCGGATACGCGCTCGTCTTCCTGCTGATCACCCATCTGTTTGTGATGTTGTACGAGGAGCCGCATTTGCGGCGCGTCTTCGGCGCGTCGTATGAGGACTACGTGCGCCACGTGCCGCGCTGGATACCCAGATGGCGCTCCTGATTCGCGGCGGCAGGATCATCACGCCGACGGAAGACTACACCGGCGACATCTACGCCGAAGCCGAGACCATCACGCGTATCGAGCCGCACATCGACGACAAGCTCGTCGCGCCGGGGGCGGAAATCATCGATGCACGGGGCAAGTGCGTCTTCCCCGGCTTCATCGATCCCCACGTGCACATCTATCTGCCGTTCATGGGAACGTACGCGGCCGATGACTATGAGTCAGCCAGCAAGGCGGCACTCGCCGGCGGGACGACGACGCTGATCGAAATGATCTGCCCGGGCCCCACCGACGCGCCCATCGAAGCGTTCGAGCTGTGGAAGTCCAAGGCTGAGGGACTCGCCGCGGTCGACTACACATTCCACATGTCCGTCGTGCGATTCGAAGAGCATATCCGCGGGCAGTTCCGCGAGATCGTCAAGGCAGGTGTTGCGTCGTTCAAAGTCTTCCTCGCCTACAAAGGCGCGCTCAATCTGTCGGACGAACATCTCTTTGCCGCCATGAAATTGGCCAAAGACCTCGGCGTGATCGTGACGGCCCACTGCGAGAACGCGGACGCGATCGACGCGCTGCAGAAATCGCTGTTGGCCGCTGGGAAGACGGGCCCTGAATGGCACGAGCCGTCCCGGCCCCCGGTGGTCGAAGCCGACGGCGTGCACCATCTCTGCACGTTCGCGGAGCTACTCGGGACTCACGTGTACATCGTCCATACGTCGTGCGAGCCCGCGGTCCGCGCCGCCCTCGATGCCCGAAAGCGCGGCGTCAACGTCTGGATCGAATCGGTGATTCCGCACTTCGTGCTGGACGAGACCTACGCCCAGCGCCCGAATTTCGAAGGCGCCAAGTACGTGATGTCGCCGCCGCTGCGCGCCAAGGGGAACCAGAATGTGCTGTGGGCCGGCGTGAAGTCGCGCGACATCAGCACCATCGCGACGGACCACGCACCGTTTCGCTTTCGTGATCAGAAAAACATGGGCTCCGAGGCGTTTACCAAGATCCCCAACGGGATTCCGTCGGTGCAGGAGCGTGTCGATCTGGTCCACACGTGCGGCGTCGCGGCCGGTCGGCTGGGACTCCAGGCGATGGTTGATGCCTGTTCGACGCAGGCCGCCAAATTGTTCGGCCTCTATCCCAGGAAGGGTGCGATTCAGCTGGGCAGCGACGCCGATCTCGTAGTCTATGATCCGGCCTATCGCGGCACGTTCTCGAAGGAGTGCAGTTACTCGAATGTGGATTACAACGCCTACGAAGGATGGGAGCAAAAGGGGCGCGCGTCAGTGGTGACGGTACGGGGGAAGGTGCAGGCACGCGATGGCGAGTTCGTCGGAGATATCGGTCGCGGTCAATTCCTGAAACGGGAGCCAACACACTAAATGTCATCAGTCATCGGTCATCGATCATCAGCCGCTACGGATTCTCAAACGATCCGCCAGAAGCACAAGGAATTCCTCTTCCCCTGCGTTGCCAACTATTACGCGGAACCCGTGGTCATCACCGAGGCCCATGGATCATCCGTCACGGACCTCGATGGTCGAGAATATCTCGACTTCTTCGGCGGCATCCTGACCGCGGGCATCGGGCATTCGCATCCGGAGTTCGTGAAGCGCATCCAGGATCAGGTGGCGCGGCTCGTCCATACCTCCAGCGTGTATCCGACGGTCGAGCAAGTCACCGTCGCCGAAAAGCTCACACGCGTCACGCCCGGCGCGCTCAAGAAGAGTTTTTTCACGACGAGCGGCACGGAAGCGGACGAAACCGCCGTCATGCTCGCGAAGATTTACACCGGCCAGCAAGAGCTCATCGTGTTGCGGCACAGTTACGCGGGCCGCAGTCAGGGCGCGATCGCGATCACCGGACAACAGCCGTGGCGCGTATTGCCGACGCAGATCCCCGGCGTCAAACACGCGCTCTCGCCGTACTGCTATCGCTGCCCGCTGGGGCTCGAGTATCCCGACTGCGGCATCCGGTGCGCGCAGGACGTCGAAGATCTGATTCGGACCACCACGAACGGCCGTCCCGCGGGCTTCATGGCGGAGCCGATTCAGGGCGCGGGCGGGTTCATCACGCCGCCCAAAGAGTACTTCGAAATCGCGGTCGGCATTGTCCGCAAGTACGGCGGCGTGTTCATCTGCGACGAGGTCCAGACCGGCTGGGGCCGGACCGGCGAGAAGTGGTGCGGCATCGAGCACTGGGGCGTCGAGCCGGAGATCATGACGTTCGCGAAATCCGTGGCCAACGGCTTCCCCGTCGGTGTCACGATCGCCACTGAAACGGTCGCCAATGCGTTCACCGGCCTGTCGCTTTCGACGTTCGGCGGCAACCCGATCTCGATGGCCGCGGTGGATGTCACGCTCGACGTGATGCAGCGCGAGAATACCCCGCAACGCTCCGCCGAACGTGGTAAACAGCTCCGCGACGCACTCGAGGAGTTCAAGAAGCGCTTTGCGTTTATCGGGGACGTACGCGGCATGGGTCTGATGCAGGGCGTCGAGCTGGTCGAGGATCGGAAGACCAAAGAGCCGTCCCCCAAAAAGACCTTGGCCCTCCTCGAGGCCGCGAAGAAGCAGGGACTGTTGATTGGCAAAGGCGGGTTGTACGGCAACGTGCTCCGGATCGCTCCTTCGATGCTGATCAGCAAGGCCGACATCGACGATGGCTGCAAGCGGCTGGAGCGCGCGCTGGCCGAGGTGCGATGACGCTTCCCGCCAGCACCCCGCTCGCCAACGAGGACCTGCTTCCCGTCTCGCCGGATCGCCGCACGTGGAATTGGTGGCACATCGCATCGCTCTGGATCGGCATGGCGATCTGCATTCCCACCTACACGCTGGCGTCGGGACTCGTCGATCAGGGATGGACGTGGCAGGCCGCGGTGAGCGCGGTGATCTTGGGCAACATCGTCGTGCTGCTTCCCATCGCGCTGAACTCCCATGCGGGCACGCGCTACGGGATTCCCTTCCCGGTGCTCGCGCGCGCCTCGTTCGGCGTGATCGGTGCCAACGTGCCCGCGATTCTCCGCGGGCTCGTCGCATGCGGCTGGTTCGGCATTCAAACGTGGATCGGCGGTTGGGCGATCTACAAACTGATCGAAGCGATGTGGCCGGGGATCGCGACTCTGCCGCAAGTCCTGCCCGGTTTCGTCGGCCTGAATACGGGCGAGTTCGTCTGCTTCATGATTTTCTGGGCGATGAATGTCTGGATCGTGCTGAGGGGCATGGACTCGATCAAGTTCCTGGAGACGTGGGGCTCGCCATTTCTTCTGGCCGTCGGCGCGGCCCTTTTCATCTGGGCGTGGGTTCGATCCGGGAGTCTCGCCGCAATGTTGGCCAATCCGACGGTCGGACGGCCCGCCGGCCCGACGGCCGGGGCCGTTTGGGGCGCGGGACTGACGTCGGCCGTCGCCTTCTGGGGCACCATGGCATTGTCCATTCCGGACTTCTCACGGTACGCCCGGTCCCAACGGGACCAAGTCGTGGGCCAGGCGGTGGGACTTCCGGCAACGATGGCGCTGTTCGCGTTCATCGGCGCAGCCGTGACCAACGCCACCTTCGTGATCTTCGGAACTCGCATCGCGGATCCCGTGGCCCTGCTCGCGCGCATCGGGGGACCGCTCATGATCATGCTGTCGATGGCGGGACTGATCGTCGCCACGCTCACGACCAATATCGCCGCCAACATCGTCGCGCCGGCGAACGCGTTCTCGAACATCGCGCCGCACAAGATCACGTTCAAACAGGGCGCGATGATCACGGCCGTGATCGGCATCGTGATGCTGCCGTGGCGACTCTACAACGACGCCGCCGCGTACCTCTTCACCTGGCTCATCGGCTACGGCGCCCTCCTCGGACCAGTCGCCGGCATCATGATCGCCGACTACTTCGTAGTCCGGCACGGGCGGCTCATCGTGAACGATCTCTACCGCCGGGACGGCATCTACGAGTACACGGGTGGCGTGAACTGGATCGGCATGGGCGCGCTCGCCCTCGGTATCGCGCCGAGTCTGCCCGGCTTCGTGGCGGCGTTGCGTGGCACGCCGGCCTCCGGGTTCTTTGGCGGCATTTACAACTGGGCCTGGTTCGCGGGCTTCCTTATTGCGGCGGTAGTGTACCTCGGCGGGATGCGCGTGACGCACCCCGCGATGCGGGACATCGAAGCGGGGGTCCGCGCGGGTGACTGACCCGGGGGGGGGACCCGTACTGACGGACGAGCAGCTCGAGCGGAACTTTGCGGATATCGCGCCGCCGCTGACGAATGACGCCGCACTGCTCGAGGCGAACAAATGCCTCTACTGTCACGACGCGCCGTGCACGATCGCCTGCCCCACGCATATCGACGTCCCCGCCTTCATCAAGAAGATCGCGAGCGGCAACCTGCGCGGCTCCGCGCGCGTGATCCTCGACGCGAACCCGTTCGGTCACTCGTGCGCCCGAGCCTGCCCCGTCGAAGTGCTGTGCGAAGGGGCGTGCGTCTTGAACGCCCGCGACGAGCAGCCGATCAAGATCGCGCTCCTGCAGCGCCACGCGACCGACTATGTGCTCGAGCACAAGCTCTCGCTGTTCGAGCCGGGTCCACCAACCGGTAAGCGCGTGGCGATCGTCGGCGCCGGACCCGCAGGCCTCGCGTGCGCGCGCGACCTGCGCCGGTCGGGGCACGCGGTGACGGTCTTCGAAGCCAAGCCGCAACCGGGTGGCCTGAATCTGTACGGCATCGCGGAGTACAAGCTCAAATCCGCCGTCGCCCTCGCGGAAGTGCAGGACATTCTCGATCTCGGCGTCGAACTGAAGACCGGCGTCACCGTGCTCTCGATCGAGGACCTGCTCGCTGAGTACGACGCGGTATTCGTCGGCGTCGGACTGGGGAGCACGAAACGACTCGGTATTCCGGGGGAAGACCTGCCCGGAGTCATCGATGCGCTCAGCTTCATCGAGCACCTCAAGACCCATCCCTACCGCGAGACGGCAGTCGGGCGACACGTCGTCGTGATCGGCGCCGGCAATACGGCGATCGATGCGGTTACCCAGGCCAAACGACTCGGCGCCGCGGCAGCCACGATCGTCTACCGGCGCGGCGAAGCCGACATGCCCTGCTATCACTACGAATACGAGCTCGCGAAGCGGGACGGCTGCGGCTTTCGATTCAACACAATTCCGCGGCGCATCATCGGCAACGGCCTGGAGGGAGGCGCGCTCGTGGGTCTCGAAGTGCAGACCCCCACAGGCAGAGAGACGATTCCGTGTGACATGGTGATCGTGGCGATTGGCCAGGGCGAACGATTGGAGCTTGCGTGGCGGAAGGATGACCCGCGTGTCTTCGTCGGTGGCGATTGTGCCAATGGTGGAGCGGAGATAGTCAATGCGGCGGCGGAGGGTGTCGCGGCAGCAAAGAGAATCGATCAAATGCTGGCGGTAAAGGGGCGGTAAGGGGGCGGTAAGAGGCGGTAAGGGGCGGTTGAGTACCGCCCCCTACCGCCCCCTACCGCCCCCTACCGCCGAGATGGAGGAAACATGTCAGATCTGCGAGTCACGTTTGCGGGCATTGAGAGCCCGAACCCGTTCTGGC
>DASZNX010000168.1:0-5979 GCA_035551075.1 Gemmatimonadales bacterium
CCTCGAATGCGGTGCCGTCGACCGTGCCGCTCCCGCTCGGAAAGCTGACTGAGACGCCAAACTCCGATCGCGTGAACGCGCGATACGGCGCATTGTAGCTGGGCATTCCGGTTGCCTGTGCAGCGGCGGTGGTCACGAAAACGGTGCTGCATAACAACACGAAACACCCAGTCAGGTGCGGGCGCATTCCGACTCCGGAGGATTGTTTGGCGAAGGTTACCCGACGGACAGCGCGGCGTTCCGCTCTTCCGGAACGCCGCGCTTTATGTGGCAGGCTTAGTGCCAGAGTGAAATGCGTGGGTCTGGCTTACTTCCAGAACGACATACCGAAACGCCCACCAAGGTTCCAGCCGCTGGGGAGCGCGCCGCTGTGAAAGTCGTACTTGAAGAATCCTTCAATTCTCCACGCAGCGCTCTCGATCGGGATCCGTGTGCCGACACCACCATTGAGTGAGAACTGGTTCTCTGACGACGCGCCGGAGGCGCTGATGACGTTGAGTCCCAGACCACCGGTCAGGTAGAGCCCATGGCGAGCGGTGTTCGTACCCATCGGTTTCAGCAGATTGACGTCAGGGCTGAACACGAGCAAATGCCCGCCATTCTCACTCAGGTAGGACAGGCTCACGCGTGGCTCAACCGACATGGCGCCGGCAGGAAAACCGACGCGGAGATCGACCGGCGTGCCGGCTTCAAACGTGCCACAGCTCGTCGTGCACCCGCTTCCGATCTGACCGAAGGCCAATCCCAAATCGACGCCGAACTCGTTCTTGGGACTGACGCTGCTTGCGCTCGCATGCCGCTGAGCTATCGCCGCCACGGGAAGTGACAGCGCCACAGCGGTGAGAACCAACCCGCCGAAGAGCTTCCGCATACCGTCCTCCAGTTAGGGTGGCAAAAACCGCCACATCTTTAAGAACCACGTGATTTTCTGTCAAGCATGACCGCGCTCTAGACACTGATGGCCCGTCAGCTACAGGACTGACGGGCCATCGTTTATGCGCAACCCGGTGACGCGGCTCACACGGAGCCGGGCCGGATGCGTCCTTATTTGCTGCCGCCGACCGGGAAGGTCAGACCGACAGTGACCGGCACCTGCGAGAAGTTGACGCTGTTGGCCTTATGCGTGAGATAGCGACCCTCGATGTACAGGTTTGCCGAGCTCAACGCGACGTTGAACCCGAGGCCGCCACCAAAGCCCACGGCGCCCTTCGACTCGCTCACACCGCTCGTGGTTACCTTGGTGCTGTTGTAGCCGAGGCCACCGATGATGTACGGCTTGATGTTGCCCTTCGCCTGGAACGGGTAGACCAGATTCGCCATCCCGCCCATCACCTTGGTGTTGCCGTCAACACCGGCGTCATGGCTCGTTTGCTCATAGGAGCCTTCGATGCGGAGATGCACAGGCGCGGTGCCGAGACCGAGAGTGGCCCCGAGGTTCGCGCCGAAGCCCATCTTATCGGCGGTGCCCCAATCACTCATGGGGTTTACAACGCTGGCGCCGATGTTGAGCCGGGTCTGTGCGGCTGCCGGGATCGCGACTGCGACCAGGCCTGCCGCGGCGAGCACTGCCATGCTAACGCGCTTCATTTCCAGCCTCCGAGGAAGAAGGTCGAACACCCCAGGGGAGAGGTGGCGTTTCAGCGCTTAAAAGGCGGGACTACTTTTGGAAATGGTGTTGCAGAAGTCAATAGTGCGGCGCAAGTAACGGCGGGACAAAAGTCAAGAGGCTGCCGGAGTGGCGCTCCCAGCTACGATCCGGACCACATCTCTTGCGACTTGCAAGAATCCCCCCGCCACCTCGATCCGCTTTTCGGAGCCCGAAGCGCGGATTTTGACAATTCCCTTCCCTAGCAGGGTCATGAACGGGGCATGCCGTGGGAGAATGCCTACAAGCCCGTCGTACGCGGGAGCGACCACGGAGGCGGCTTCGCCATCGAAGACCGCCCGTTCCGCGGAGATCACCGAGACGCGCATCAGCTCGACGCCATTTTCTTCGCCTGCGCAACGACGTCGTCGATCCCACCCTGCATGTAAAAGGCCTGCTCGGGAAGTTGATCGAATTCGCCCGACACCACGCGCTCGAATGAAGCGATCGTGTCCTCGAGCTTCACGTACTTTCCTTCGAGCCCGGTAAACTGCGAGGCGACGAAGAACGGCTGCGAGAGGAACCGCTGCACGCGCCGCGCGCGGCCCACGAGCCGCTTGTCTTCCTCCGACAACTCGTCCATTCCCAAAATCGCGATGATGTCCTGCAGGTCCTTATAGCGCTGCAAAATGCGCTGCACTTCGACCGCGACCTTGTAGTGGCGGTCGCCGAGATATTGCGCGTCGAGAATGCGGCTCGAGGATGACAGCGGGTTGACGGCTGGATAGATGCCCAGCTCGACGATCGCGCGATCGAGCACCACGGTCGCATCGAGATGCGAAAACGCGGTCGCGGGCGCGGGATCGGTGAGGTCGTCGGCCGGGACATAGATCGCCTGCACCGATGTGATGGAGCCTTTCTTGGTCGACGTGATCCGTTCCTGCAATTCTCCCATCTCCGTCGCCAGCGTCGGCTGATAGCCAACCGCTGACGGCATCCGGCCAAGCAGCGCCGAGACCTCCGAGCCGGCCTGAGTGAATCTGAAAATGTTGTCGATGAAGACCAGCACGTCCTGCCCTTCGACGTCGCGGAAGTATTCGGCGACCGTCAAGCCCGACAGGCCGACGCGCAGCCGCGCACCGGGCGGCTCGTTCATTTGACCATAAATGAGCGCGACGTTCTCGAGAATGTGCGCTTCGCGGAACTCGAGGTAGAGATCGTTCCCCTCGCGCGTCCGCTCGCCGACGCCACAGAAGACCGACTTGCCGCCGTGCGCCTTGGCGACGTTGTTGATCAGCTCCTGGATGACGACCGTCTTGCCGACGCCGGCGCCGCCGAACAGTCCGATCTTGCCGCCCTTCACGAACGGCGCGATCAGGTCGACGACCTTGATGCCGGTCTCAAAAATCTGCGTCTTCGGCTCGAGGTCTACGAACTTCGGCGTGCCACGATGGATCGGCCAGCGCTCGGCATCTTTCGGAATCGGCGCGCCCTCGTCCACCGGCTCGCCGATGACGTTGAGGATCCGACCGAGCGCCGGCTTACCGACCGGAACGGTGATCGGGCGACCGGTGTCCACGGCGTCCATGCCACGCACGACCCCATCGGTCGAGCTCATCGCGACGGCACGAACCTGGTTGCGGCCGATGTGCTGCTCGACCTCCGCGACAAGGTGAGTCGAGTCGACTGTCACGGTGATCGCGTTGTAGAGCTCGGGCAGGTGCTCCGGCTCGAATTCCACGTCGAGCACGGGCCCGATGACCTGAACCACCTTGCCGACGTTCGCCTTCTCTTGAGTCTTGGTTGCCATTCGAGATCCTTGGGCTAGTGGCTAGCCTTGCAATGCCTCTGCGCCACCGACGATTTCGGCCAGCTCCTGAGTAATCTGCGATTGCCGCGCGCGATTGAATGTCCGCTGGAGAATCGTCAGCATGTCGCTGCCCGCGTCGGTGGCGTTCTTCATGGCCGTGCGCCGCGCGCCATGCTCGGCCGCCGCGGTCTCGACGAGGGCACGATAGAACTGGTTCGTGACGTACAGCGGGAGCAGCTCCTGAAGAATTCCCTCGGCTGACGGAGCGAGAATGTAATTCGCCGCCTCGCGGCGCCCTGCTCCGCCCTTCGGCGCCCGCTCCGGCGGCACGACCGGCAACACGCGCAACGTCGTAGGCGGCGTACTGACTGCGCTGTTGAATTTCGCGAACACGATCTCGACCGCATCCAGGTCGCCCTTGGCGAACCGGTCCATGAGCGGCGCAGCCAGCTCCAGCGCGTGGTCGAGAGTCGGCTTGTCGCCGATGTCGACCCGCTGCGACGCGATGTTGCGTTTCGTGAACTTGAAGAACGTCACACCCTTCTTGCCGACGAGGTGGAGCTCGGTGTGCGTATCCTGGGCTTCCAGCTCGTCCAGCCGGCGGCGCGCTTCCCGAATCAGGTTCGCGTTGAAGGCGCCGCACAGGCCACGATTCGACGTGATCAGCAGCAACGCCGCGCGGCGGACGCCCTTGCCACGCGCGGTCTCACCTGGTTGCCGCAGCAAGGGGAATCGCTCCGAGAGCTCGGGGGAGTACAGTTCTCCGATGACCTCGGCCAGCGCCTGGGCATACGGCCGCGCGCCGACCACGCGATCCTGGGCCCGCTTCAGCTTCGACGTGGACACGAGCTCCATCGTCTTCGTGATCTTCTTGGTGTTCTGAACGGACCGAATGCGCCGTTTCAGCTCGCGCGGCTTCGCCATTAGAGCGCCTTGTACTCCTCGATCGCCTTGCGCAGGCGGCCGGTCAAATCATCCGACAGCGCGCGCTTGGTGCGGATTTCGTCGGCGATCTCGGGATGCTGGGCGCGCATGAATTCCAGCAGCCCGGTTTCCCACTCGCGAATCTTCTGCACGTCGACGTCGTCCAGCAGGCCGTTCGTCACCGCGAAGAGCACGAGCACTTGCAGCTCGACCGGCATCGGTGCGTACTGGGGCTGCTTCAGCACCTCCACGACCCGCGCGCCGCGCGCGAGCTGCTTTTGTGTCGCGGGATCGAGCTCCGAACCGAACTGCGCAAACGCCTCGAGCTCGCGGTACTGCGCGAGATCGAGCCGCAGCCGGCCAGCGACCTGCTTCATGGCTTTGATTTGCGCGTTGCCGCCCACGCGGCTCACCGAAATGCCTGCGTTCACGGCGGGACGCACGTTCGAGTAGAAGAGATCGGTTTCGAGAAAGATCTGGCCGTCGGTGATCGAGATGACGTTGGTCGGAATGTACGCCGACACGTCACCCGCCTGCGTCTCGATGATCGGCAGCGCCGTCAGCGAGCCGCCCCCCATCTCGTCCGACAGCTTGGCCGCACGCTCGAGCAAGCGGCTGTGCAAATAGAAAACGTCGCCGGGGTAGGCTTCACGCCCTGGAGGACGCCGCAACACCAATGAGAGCTGGCGGTACGCGGCCGCCTGTTTGGAGAGGTCGTCATATACACAGAGCGTTGCCTTCCGCTCCTCATACATGAAGTACTCGGCCATCGTGCAGCCTGCGTAGGGCGCGATGTACAGCATCGGCGCAGGCTCGGACGCGGACGCGTCTACGATGATGGTGTAGTCCATCGCGCCGTGCTCCTTGAGCCGCTCCACCACGGCCGCGACGGTCGAGTTCTTTTGCCCGACCGCAACGTAGACGCAGATGACACCCTGCCCCTTCTGATTGATGATCGTATCGATCGCAATCGCGGTCTTGCCCGTGCCGCGATCGCCGATGATCAGCTCGCGTTGGCCGCGGCCGATCGGAATCATGGAGTCGATGGCTTTGATGCCGGTCTGCAGCGGCTCCTTCACCGGCTGCCGCTTGATGATGCCGGGCGCGATGATCTCGACTTTCCGCGTTTTGGTCGTGTGGATCGGGCCCAGGCCGTCGACGGGACGGCCGAGCGCATCGACGACGCGCCCCACCAATGCCTCGCCAACGGGCACTTCCAGCACGCGGGCGGTGCGGCGCACTTCGTCGCCTTCGCGCAGCTCGAGGTAATCGCCGAAGATCACGGCGCCGATGTTGTCTTCCTCGAGGTTCAACGCGAGGCCGGTGATCTTCTCGCCCGTCGCCGAGACGGTGAACTCGAGCATCTCGCCCGCCATGGCGGATGTCAGCCCGTAGATGCGGGCGATGCCGTCTTTGACTTCCAGGACAGTGCCGACCTCGCGAACGTCGATGTCCGCCAAGTCGGCTGCCTGGATTTCCTTGAGGAGGAGATCCTTCAACTCGCCGGGACGCAGGATGGAGTCAGTTGCCATTGGAGTACCGTTTGGAGATTGTGAAAAATATCACAAGGATGGCGGCGGCGGAAGGCGGCGACGGGGCGGCGAAATTCATACGCGCGACCGGGTCCTGCCTCGGAGAAAGCGTGTAAGCACTCCACGTG
>DASZNX010000169.1:0-7698 GCA_035551075.1 Gemmatimonadales bacterium
GCGCGCGCCGCCCAGGACTGCGACGTGGAGGCTCCTGAAATGGTGAGTGGGGCGGGACACGACGCGCAGATCCTTGCGGCGCGCTGCAAGGTGGGGATGCTGTTTGTGCCGAGTATCGGAGGGAGATCGCATTGCCCCGAGTAGGCCACCAGTCCGCGGCATCTCGAGCTCGGGACGAGAGTGTTGGCGAGGGCCCTGGAATTGCTTGCGTACTAAGGTGCGCGGTAAGCGGTGCGCGGTGCTAAATGAATCGCGCTAGATCGTGCCCCGCGTTCGCGATCTTGCTCGCAATCTCCGGCCAATCGATCGCCAGCGAAAAGTCCGCGAATTCAAATCCAGGACCGACCGTGCAGCCGCCCAGCGTGTACGCGCCGGTCGTCCGCGCCGCCTGCCATGTGCCCGCGGGCACGACCACCGTGGGTCGCGTCTCGCGCGACACGGGACCCAGGCGCAGGCGCCGCAAGCCCCGGTCGTCGAACAACAACAGCTCGATCGCATCGCCTTCGTGATAGTGCCAGATCTCATCCGACTGCACACGATGCCAGCGGCTGAACTCGCCCGCTGCGAGCAAGAAATAGATCGTGGTGATCGCCGCCCGTTCGACTTTGCGTTCGAGCACCTGCACGCGATGCGCCGAGCGAAAGAGCTCGACATAATGGCCACCCTCGGGATGCGGGCGCATGCCGAGACAGTTCAAGAGCTCGCTGGCGCGGGCGTGCATCGTTACCGGTCCCCACCAAGGAGCTCGGCAAGCACGTTCTGGGTGACTGCTCGGCGATACGCCGCGGTAGAACGCACATCGTCGATCGGCCGGATGTCTTCGGCAACGGCAGCGACAGCCCCCGTGATGTCGCCTCGGGCAAGCGCAGCTTCGGCGCGAGACGCGCGCAGCGGCACTTCGGCGACTGATCCGATCGCGATGCGCGCGGGCTCGCGGCAAACCGCGATGACAACTTTCGAAATCGCCTGAGCAGCCCGCGTGCCCACTTTGCGAAAGGCCACCTGGCGATCGAGCGGCAGCTCGACCCCGGTAATCAGCTCGTCGGATTCGAGCGCGGTTTTCCGATATCCGGTGAAGAACCGATCGATCGGAATCGCGCGCCGGTCGGTGATGACGAGCGCATCATAGGCCAAGAGGACGGGCAACGTATCACCCGCGGGCGAGGCGTTCGCCAGGTTGCCGCCGAGTGTCCCGCGGTTCTGGATCTGGGCCGCGCCGATCGTGCGAGCCGCGGCGACGAGCGCCGGCACCGCTCGCCGCGCGTCGGGCGAGCGAATGATCCCCGTGTAGGGCTCGGCGGCACCGATGAACAGCTTCGTCGGTCGGTTCACGATTCCCTTGAGCTCCGGCAGTGACCACAGATCGAGCAGCGCCCGTGGGGCGGGTCGCAGTGTTCGCGCGTGGAGCATCACCATGAGATCCGTGCCGCCGGCGAGCGCGCGGCATCCTGGAGTCGTTCGATACAGTCGCACAGCGTCCTGCATGTCTTTGGGGCGGAGGTAGGTCACCTCGCGCATGACAAGACCGCGTCGATGATCTTCGTGTAGCCGGTGCACCGGCAGAGATTGCCGGCGAGAGCTTCCCGAACGTCATCGGCGGTCGGGCGTGTGGTCTTCTGTAGCAAGACGTGGGCCGCAAGCAACATCCCCGGCGTGCAGATTCCGCACTGCGCGGCACCGTGCTCGACAAACGCTTGCTGCAAGGGCGACTGCAATCCTTCCACAGTGACGACCTGAGCGCCGTCCACCTGGCCGACAGCAACCAGACAGCTATCGACGACTTCCCCATCGATCAGAACAGAGCAGGCGCCGCACTCTCCTTCACCACAGCCTTCCTTGGTGCCGGTCTGTCCCAGATCTTCGCGTAAGACATCGAGCAGCCGCCTCGCTCCCGATCCTTCGAACGACACGCGCCGTCCGTTGAGCGTGAACTGCACGGTCACGAGCGTTTCCCGTGTCGCGTATCTCGGTTCCCGAGCGCCGCCAGGACCTTCTCGGGGGTCGCAGGTATCTCATCGAGCCAGACGCCCGTCGCGTCATGGATCGCAGCGATGATCGCGGGTGCCGGGCCATCCATCGGAAGCTCGCCGATTCCCTTCGCCCCAAACGGACCGCGAGAATACGGATTCTCCACCAGGATGGTGCGAATCCGTGGTGCATCGAGTGCAGTGGGAATCAAATACGTGGCGAGCCGGTCGTTCTGGTAGCCGCCGTCCTTCATCTTGATCTCTTCGATCGTTGCCCAGCCGACCGCCTGCAGGCAGCCGCCTTCGATTTGCCCTTCCGCGAGGATCGGATGCAGCGCCTTGCCGCAGTCCACCGCCGTGACGAGGTCGGTCACGCGCACCGCGCCGGTCGTGAGATCGACCTCCACGTCGGCGATGGTGCACGCCCACGCATAAATGGGATAGGCGTCGCCGCGGTACGTTGTCTCATCCCAATGGATCGAATCCGGCTGGACGTACGACTTCTCGACGCGCAGCGGGGGAAGTGCCTTCTCTGTTTGCAAGCGCTCTCTGATCTCGGTCGCCGCCTCCTGCACCAGGCGGCCGACGATCATCGCGGTGCGTGATGCGACCGTCGGACCGGAGTCCGGGACAATCGAGGTGTCCTGCGGCGCCACGCTGACTCGGGCGATGGGCACGCCGAGAGCGTCGGCCGCGAGTTGGCAGAAGATCGTTTTGGTGCCCTGGCCGATTTCCGTCGAAGCGGTCAGGATCTGGAACGTGCCGTCCGCCAATGCTTCCATTGCGACGGTGCCGCTGAGTTTCTTCTCGCCGCTGCCTGTGAACCCCGACCCGTGGAAGACCAGCGAGAGACCGCGTCCACGTCGGCACCCTTCGCTTCGCTCAGGGCCGGCTGTCGGCACGTCGGCAGGTCGCAGCGGCGACACAGCCTTCAACGCGGCATCGAGAACCAACTCCGATCCCACGCTCTCCGTGAGCTTCTGGCCAGTAGCGGTGGTGTCGCCCAACCGCAACATCCATTTCCGGCGCAGGTCGATGCTCGACATTCCCAGCCGTTCGGCGACATGCTCGACCATCAACTCGGCCGCAAACAGCGTCTGTGGCGCCCCGAAACCGCGGAACGCGCCGTTCGGCGGCGTATTCGTCGCCACCGCCCGCGCGCGAACCCGCACGTTGGGACAGGAGTATGGCCCGGTAGCGTGGATTGCGGCACGCGAGAGGACGACTGGCGTCAGCGTGCAGTACCCGCCCCCATCGAGCAGGATATCGATATCCTGAAGCAGCAGTGTTCCATCCTTTTTGACACCAGTTCGGTGTCTGATGACGCCAGGGTGACGCTTCGTTGTCGCTGCGAGATCCTCATGGCGGTCGTAGATCAGCCGGACCGGGCGGCCGGCCTTACGCGCGAGCAGCGCTGCGTGGATTGCCACCATCGAGGGGTACTCTTCCTTGCCACCAAACCCGCCTCCCGTCTCTGCTTGCACCACCACGGCCTGCCGATCCGTGAGATTCAGCGCGCGTTTCAACGCGCGATGGACGTAGTAGGGGCACTGTAACGAACCGACGACGGTAATGCCGCCTTCTGCATTCAGCGAGGCGATGGCGCCCTGCGGCTCGATGTATAGCTGCTCCTGCAGTCCGACTCTAAACTCCCGCTGCACCACAACCTCCAAACCCTCGACATCCTCGACATCCTTGCCTTTCCGGATTTCGATGGTCGCATAGACCTCGGTCGCCGTTTCCGGATCGAGCACCGGGACCGCCGGCTCATACTCGATCCGGATATGCTCAGCGGCGTCTTCGAGGGTAGAACGGTCGGCAGCCGCGAGGAGCAGGATGGGTTCCTCTTTATGGCGTATTTCGCGGCCCACGCGCGCCAGCACCGGCTGGTCGTCGCGGATGAGCTGGACGACGTTGTCTCCGGGGATGTCGTCCGCGGTCACAAGCACGAGGCGGGACCAGTCGAAGGCCGGATCGAGCGTTATAGACCGGAGGGTTCCGCGGGGAATCGTGGATCGGACGGTCTTCCCGAACCATGCGCCCGGCACCACGAGATCGTCGGTGTAGCGGGCTTCCCCGGTGACTTTGGCGGCGCCATCGCGGCGCGGTACGGACTGGCCGACTGCGGTTAGCATGTTGAGTAATAGGAACTTCCGGGGCTGCGCTGACAACCCCATGCCGCGCCGGTAACGGAGGCACGACACTTGCCAAACCGTTTCAGGAAGAAGATGCCGGCGATCTCGATCGACCCGTCCACTGGGGTTGGCACGGCGACCTCCCCGACGTCCCCGACCTCCGCGCCCGCAGGCGCGCGCATTCACGCGCCCGTGCCGCCGGCGTTTGCCGAAATCCTCACTCCTCACGCCCTGCAATTCGTGGCCGGCCTCGCCCAGCGGTTCGAGCGGCGCCGCCGCGAGCTACTCGCGCGCCGCGCCGACCGGCAACGCGATTTCGACGCCGGCGCATTTCCCAGATTCCTGAAGAGCACCGCCGACGTTCGCGAGGCAGAATGGCGGGTGGCGCCGATTCCGCACGATCTCATGGATCGGCGGGTGGAGATCACCGGTCCGGTCGACCGCAAAATGGTGATCAACGCGCTCAATTCGGGCGCGCAGGTTTACATGGCGGACTTCGAGGACTCGCACTCCCCGACGTGGCACGGAACGATCGAAGGACAGATCAATCTCAAGGACGCCGTCGGGCGGGAGATCGAGTACACGAGTCCACAGGGCAAGCGCTATGCCTTGAATGCATCCACCGCCACGTTGATGGTTCGGCCGCGCGGCTGGCATCTGGTGGAGCGGCACGTGACGGTGGACGGCGAACCGGTTTCGGCGTCGCTCTTCGACTTTGGATTGTTCTTCTTCCACAACGCGCGCGCCCTGGTGGCGGCCGGAACGGGTCCGTACTTCTACCTGCCGAAGCTCGAGAGCCATCTCGAGGCGAGGCTCTGGAATGACGTGTTCGTCGCCGCGCAGGAGGCCCTTGGTCTCCCGCGCGGTACCATCCGCGCCACCGTGCTCATCGAGACGATCCCCGCCGCGTTCGAGATGGATGAAATCCTCTACGAGCTGCGCGATCACTCGGCCGGACTGAACTGCGGCCGCTGGGACTACATCTTCAGCTTCATCAAGAAATTCCGCAGCCGGCCCGAGTTCGTCCTGCCCGATCGCTCGCGGGTGACGATGGACCGCCACTTTCTGAAATCCTACGTCGACCTGCTGATTCGGACCTGTCATCGCCGCGGCATCCACGCGATGGGCGGCATGGCGGCTCAGATTCCGATCAAGGGCGACGCCGCGGCCAACGCCAAAGCGCTCGACAAGGTATGGCAGGACAAGATTCGGGAGGTGAACGCTGGGCACGATGGCACCTGGGTCGCACATCCGGGGCTCGTGCCGGTCGCTAGTGGGGCGTTCGCCTCACTCGCCGCCTCCCACCAACTCTCCGTAACGCGAGACGACGTGCACGTCGCGCCGCGCGATCTGCTCACGGTCCCCGACGGGGAAATCACCGAGGCCGGATTGCGCACGAACATCGACGTCGGCATCCAGTACCTCGAATCGTGGCTGCGCGGTGTCGGCTGCGTGCCCATCTACAATCTCATGGAGGACGCCGCCACCGCCGAGATCTCCCGCTCGCAGGTGTGGCAATGGGTGCGGCACGGCGCGCATCTCTCCAACGGGCGGCCGGTGACGCAGAACCTGGTCGAGTCGATCATCGCCGAGGAAATGGACGCGAAGCAGCTGTCGGGCGGCAAGTTCGATCTCGCCGCCACGCTCTTTGGGCAACTGATGACGGGGACCGAGTTCCCGGAATTCCTCACACTCGTGGCGTATGAGCACCTGGAGTAGGGTATGAACAAACACACATTCGTGTCCGAGCTCGATCGGCGTTGGCGCAGCGACCGTCGGTGGCAGGGAATCACCCGCACCTATACGCCCGAGGATGTTTACCGGCTCCGCGGCACGCTGCCGATCCAGTACACGCTCGCGAGCCATGGAGCGGCGCGGCTCTGGAAGCTCATGCGCGAGGAGCCCTACGTCGCGGTGCTCTCGGCGCTCACCGGGAATCAGGCGGTGCAAGAGGTTCGCGCAGGGCTGAAGGCGATCTATATCAGCGGCTGGCAGGTGGCGGCCGACGCGAATTGCGCGATGACGACGTATCCCGATCAGAGCCTGTATCCCTCCGACAGCGTCCCCAATCTCGTGTGTCGCATCCAGAACGCCCTCCGCCGCGCCGACGAAATTCACCACATGAACGGCGATCACTCGATCGACTGGCACGTACCGCTCGTCGCGGATGCGGAAGCGGGGTTCGGCGGCGTGCTCAATGCCTACGAGATCATGAAGCTGATGATCGCGGCCGGCGCCGCCGGGGTGCATTTCGAGGATCAGCTCTCGTCGGTCAAGAAGCGCGGGCATCTGGGCGGAAAAGTGCTCGTGCCGACGAGCGAGTTCATCACCAAGCTCATCGCGGCGCGGCTCGCGGCCGATGTCTGCGGCGTGGAGACGATCCTGATCGCCCGCACCGACGCCAACAGCGCCGGGCTACTGACGAGCGACGTCGACGAATACGACCGCCGCTGGTGCACCGGCGAGCGGTCACCGGAGGGATTCTTCGTGATCAACGACGGCGTCGGCGCGGCCATCGCACGGGCGCGCGCCTATGCGCCGTACGCCGACATGCTGTGGTTCGAAACCGCAAAGCCCGATCTCGCCGAGGCGAAACAGTTCGCCGAGGCGATTCACAAGGAGTTCCCGGGCAAGCTGCTCGCCTACAATTGCTCGCCGTCGTTCAACTGGAAGCGGCACCTCAGCGAGTCGCAACTGGCTGGTTTCCAGACCGAGCTGGGCGCGATGGGCTACAAATTCCAGTTCGTTACGCTGTCCGGCTTCCACGCGCTGAATCATGCCATGTTCACCCTCGCCCACGATTACCGGGAACGGGGCATGGCGGCGTATGCCGATCTCCAGTCACGGGAGTTCGCCCTGGAGCGCGATGGATACGAGGCCGTCAAACATCAGGAGTTCGTAGGGGTCGGATACTTCGACGAAATCACGCAGATCGTTAGCGGGGGCCGCAGCTCGACCTTGGCGCTCGAAGGCTCGACCGAGCGCGCGCAATTTTCCCCGAACGGACATAACGGGGTGGCAGGGAGGAGTCCGGTTGTGAGTTGACAAGCCCCTGCCCATCCCTAGGTTACGGTGAAACCGGCTCCGACCACGTCGCAGCCGGTTTCTTCACTTCTGGACGGTGGAATGGCCACGACCCTGCGCAATTACATCGGCGGCGAGTGGGTCGCCGCTCACGCAACTGACAGTCTCGATTTGACCAATCCGGCCACGGGCGAGGCGCTGGGACGGGTGCCGCTCTCCGGCGCGCGTGACGTCGACGCCGCCGTGGCCGCTGCGCAGACCGCGTTTCTCAAGTGGCGCGAAGTGCCTCCCGTGGCGCGCGCCCGGTATCTCTTCAAGCTGAAGCACCTGATGGAGGAGCACTTCGAGGAGCTCGCGGCAACAGTCACGCGCGAGCACGGGAAAACGCTCGACGAATCGCGCGGGTCGGTGCGGCGCGGGATCGAAAATGTCGAGCACGCCTGCGGCATCCCGACACTGATGATGGGCAAGACGCTCGAGGACGTCGCGAGCGGCATCGATTGCGAGTACGTGCGGCAGCCGATGGGCGTCTTCGCTGCTGTGACGCCGTTCAACTTCCCCGCGATGGTTCC